>NZ_JBSVWN010000093.1:0-12462 GCF_054071325.1 Pseudomonas sp. SDO5215_S409
TCGCCTACAGGGCGCCTTCGGTTGGTTCAGTTACACCACTTCCAGGGACACGATCGGGGTAAAGAGCGACCGGCCCTATCGCACGGCTGACATTGAAGGGCTTCGTGCATGGGATGACGCACCAGATCGAACATCAATCAGCATTGGAATCAGGCTGTTCAGCCAACACCCAAATGGAGGACTTACGGCAACAATGATAATGGACGAGGTACTTGGAGTACCGCTAACGGCATGGGGGCAGGCATCCGTGAACACAAATGCAAGCAAAACTAAAATCGATTATGGTCGCTGGGGGCTCGTTGCCCTGTTAGTCCTTCCCATTGCATTTTGGTACTTGGCCTCCCCCGTCGTCGTCGTCAACTTTTCACACGAAGGAAAGGACGTATTCAAATACATCTGGAACACCCAGCATCGAATCTACAAGGGGAAAATGCCCCGACGTGGCGGTGCATCCGTTGAGTGGGGTCATATTTTTCCTGATAAAGATTTCTTTATGAGGTTTGACTGGTGGACCGACACGGGGGCTCAACGATGTTTCTATGTGACGCCGAAATGGGGAAAAACGATAGAAATCTACCTTGACGCCACAGGTCGAATCGACACGGCTAAAACTGATCCTGACGTAATTAGCCGGTTAACGCAGTGCGCGGGTGAACCCGACCCATTCCAGCCTTGACCCAACACACGCCCCTAATCAGCAATCACCACAATCGCCACCCGACGATTCTCGGTCCGCCCTGCTGCCGTGTCGTTGGGCGCCACCGGCTCGCGACGGCCCAGGCCTCGCAACTGGATGTTCTCTTCCTTCATGCCCACCCTCATCAACACCTGCGCCACGCTTTTTGCCCGGCGCAGGGACAGTTTCTGGTTGTAGGTTTCCTTGCCGGAAGCGTCGGTATGGCCGTCGACGCGCACGCGGTCGATGCCGATGCGGGTCAGTGCGTTGCCGATGCGTTCGACGATGTCGGTGCTGGCCTTGTTCAGCGATTCCACGTCACTGCCAAACAGGACTTTGCCTGACAGCCCGAAAGCCCAGCCTTCGTCCGTCAATTCGAAGCCTTGTTGCTTGAGCACGGTGATTTGCGCCGGGGTCAGGCCCTTGGGCGGGGCGGTCTGGCAGCCGCCGAGTGCCAGCAGGGCCAGGAACAGGCTGATAAACACAAAACGCGGGGTCGAGAACAAAGGATCAACTCCTGTGTGGAATAGGGTCGGCGGTGCGCGCAGGTTCCGGGGTGGGCGGGTCACCGTGGGCCAGCCGCTTGGCCTGGTACATGGCGGCATCAGCGGCGTTGAGCAGGGTGCCGGGGGTGGCACCATGATCGGGATAAATGGCGATGCCGATACTGAGTGAGGTCAATACTTGTGCGTTGCCGGGCAGTTGGATGGGGGCCTTCATGCTGGCCATGACTTTGTCGGCGATGCGCTGGGCATCTTCGAGTTTGTGCAGGGGTGACAGGAGGATGGCAAATTCATCGCCGCCCAGGCGGGCCACCAGGTCACTTTCACGCAGTTGGGTACGGATGCGCGCGGCGACGGCGACCAGTACCGCATCGCCCGCCGCGTGGCCGAAGTTGTCGTTGATGTCTTTGAAACGGTCGCTGTCGAGGAACAGCACGGCCACCCGCTCGTTGAGTTTGGCGGCGCTGCGCAGAGCCCGCATCAAGCGGCCTTCGAAAAACGCCCGGTTGGGCAGGCCGGTCAGGCTGTCATGGCTGGCCTGGTGGGCGAGGGTTTCGTTTTCGCTTTGCAGGTGGGTCTGCCAGGCTTCGAGCTCATCCAACAGGGCGTTGAAGTCGTTGCCCAGGCTGTCGAGTTCGGCAATCTGTGCCGGGGGCACGCGGCGATCGAAGGCCCGTTCACTGCGCACGGCATGGGCCACCTCCCCCAGGCTGTGCAACGGCCCGGTAATACCGCGCAACATACGCCGCGCCAGGTACAGCGCCACCCATGCACTCAGGGCGGTGCACACCAGGATCCCGGCCAGGCCGCTGAGCAGGAAACGCAACAGGCTGCCACCGTGGCCGCTCAGGCGCACACTGCCAATCGCCTGGCCCTGATGCAGAATCGGCTGACTGATCGGTTGCTCAAGCAGCACGTGCGCCAACTGCAATTCGATCTGCGACAGCATGCCGGTTTCCGGACGGGACCACTGAGCCAGGCGCACACCGTCGGCGTTGAACACTTCGGCTTCGGCCACCTCTTCGGTGGCGGCAATCACGCCCAGGGCTTCAGTGGCCGCCGCGCTGTCGTTGAACACCACCGCCGCTTCCACGGTGTAATTGATGGAGCGGGCGATCAAATGCAGGTTGTGGTCGGCGTACACGCGCAGTGCCAGCATGCCGAGCAAGGTCAGCGAAATACTTGCCATGCCCACCGCCACCAGCGCCACGCTCAGGTGGCCACGCCCCAGCACCGAGCGCAGGGTGGGCCGCACCGACGCTCTACCCAGCCTCATGATTGCGGCGCCCGGCGACGCGACAGTTGCAAGACGCTGGGGTGGATGCGCACCCCGCTGCGCGCTACGGAATCGAGGTTGACCTCGAATGACACGTTCTCATCACCCACCCGCAGGCAGAACAGGCTGCCCACGGTGCACTGGTCGCCCCCCTCGCTGATGCTGAGCACCGGGCGGCCGATCAGCGCGGCGAACAGGCCGCTGCGTTCGGCGTCGGTCAGCTTGCCGATGTACACCGCGTCGCAGGCGTTGACGATGTCGGGATGGCTGGGTAACAAGCGTTGCGCCACCACGGGACGGCCAGTGGCCTGGGTGGTGCCTTTGATCAGGTCATCGGTGTATTGGGTGGGCCCGACGATGCACAAGCGCAGTTGTTCGGGCTCGATCGGCCAGCGCGCGTAACTGAGGATGCCCAGCACCACTTGTGTAACCGCTTTGGCACGCTGCTCGGCCACGCTGGGGGCCTGGGCCCCTGCGAGCGGCGTAAGCAGGCAGAGAAGCGCCAACAGCAGGATTTTTCGCCCGCTCAAACTTCGCCCGGTAGGCGATACAGCCACGCGCATGCGGCGATTCTCTTTGATCTTCCATGGATGATGCCGCAACGATAGCATTCGGCGGAAAATCCCGCGAGGCGCTGCCCCGAAGGATCCCGCTTTTTTTTCAGAAATTTCAGACATCTGAATCAGAATTAAGCGATGACCAATCGGTCAGTTTTCTACCTTATGCCCCCAACGCCAGCATCAGCCCGCTCAGGCGCTTGACCTTGCGCCGCACCGCTTCTTCAAAAACACCGCCGCGTGGTTCGATCAGGCTGAACCAGTGTTTGGCGCGGGTGATGCCGGTGTAGATGAGCTCTTTGGTGAGCACCGGGTTCAAGGTGTCCGGCAGGATCAGTGCCGTGTGGGCAAATTCCGAGCCTTGGGACTTGTGCACCGTCATCGCGTAGACGGTTTCCACGTCGTTAAGCCGGCTGGGCAGCACAAACCGTACGCCGCCCTGGCCATCGTTGCGTGGGAATGCCACGCGCAAGACCTGCGGCCCGCCGTCGTGTTCCGGCAGCTTGAGGGCGATGCCGATATCACCGTTCATCAGGCCCAGGCCGTAGTCGTTGCGGGTCATCAGCACCGGCCGCCCTTCGTACCATTGATCCTCGCCTTCGATCAGCCGCACCTTGCGCAGCGCCGCGGTGATGCGCAGGTTCAGGCCCTCGACGCCCCAAGGCCCTTTGCGCACGGCACAAAGCAACTGGAAGGTGTCGAAGGCTTGCAACACGTGCTTGGCCCAGTCGGTCCAGCGCGAATCGTCGCGCGGTGTGTCGACCGCCGGGCGCGAGGTGCGCAGCAGATCCAGGTAGTGGCGGTAGCCATGGGCGCCGCTGCCCTGCCCGTCCAGCACCAGGCGCTCCAGCGCGTGGTCGTGCTCGCCCTTGAGGCTCACGCAAAACAGGTCGGCATGGCTGCGCGCGGCCAGCAGCGCGCGCGCCTCCTCGGCGTTTTGCTGGTTGACCCAACGGGCCAACTGGCCAATGCCACTGCCTTCGCCGAAGCGCCTCGAGTAACGCAGCATGACCACCTGCTGGGCCAACGGGTGCGTACCGTCGAGGTCTTCCTGCAGGCCGCTGGCGCCCAGGTCTTCACCGCTGACCTGCTGCAACCACTGCCGGGTCGACGGGCTGTAGAAACCAGCTTCGGCATCCCGGCACAAATCCCCCAGCACGGCTCCGGCCTCGACGGACGCCAACTGGTCTTTGTCGCCCAACAGCACCAGGCGGGCGTGGGGTGGCAAGGCGTCGAGCAGGTTGGCCATCATTTCCAGATCAATCATCGAGGCTTCGTCCACCACCAGCACATCCAGCGGCAACGGGTTCGCGAGGTTGTGACGAAAGTGCCGGGTGCCAGGGCGGCTGCCCAGCAGACGGTGAACGGTGGTGACCTCGGTGGGGATTTTTTCCCGCACGTTGTCAGGCACTTCCAAAGACCGCACCTGCTGGCTGATGGACTCGGTCAGGCGGGCCGCGGCCTTGCCCGTCGGGGCCGCGAGGCGGATGCGCAAGGCGCTGCCCCGCTCCACCGCCGGGGCCTGTAACAGGGCGAGCAAGCGCACCACCGTGGTGGTCTTGCCGGTGCCGGGGCCGCCGGTGACGATGCTGAAGGCGCCACGGGTGGCCAGTGCACAGGCCAGTTTTTGCCAGTCGACCACACCGTCCGGCGGGGCCTGCTCGAACAAACGGTTGAGCCGCTCGGGCAAGTCGCTTTCGACGCTTTCCACCGCGGCCAGGCGCTGGCGCAGCGCTGTATCGATGCGCCGCTCGTAGGTCCAATAGCGCCGCAAGTACAAGCGCTTGCCAGCAAGCACCAACGGCCGGTCTTCGTTGCCGTCCAGGGCACACGCGACCAGGGGGCTCACGGCCAGCGCATGGCACCAGCGGGCACCGTCCAGGCCATCGAGCAATTGGGACGGCAGCAGCATCGCGCCGGGCTGGGCATCGCCCTCGGGCGGCAACGACAGGGCAAAGTCCGGTGCATTGAGGGTTTCAAACACGTCCAGACACACATGGCCGTGGCCCAACTGATGGCTGGTCAGGGCCGCGGCCAGCAGCACAAGTGGATCGGCTGCCGGGTCAAGCTCGTGCAGAAAACCGACAAAGGCTTTGTCCAGCGCACGCAGCCAGCCGCGCTCGACCCAGCGTTCAAGCAATTGCACCAGGTCGGCGGCGCGACTGAGGGGCGCCAAGTCCTCAAGCGGTAGCGGCGACAGGCTCATAGCAGGACTCCTTGTTCCCAGGCGGGTTCGGCTTTGGGCGGCAACGGTTTGCCTTGGAACAGCAGGTCCAGGCCCTCGATCAGCTCACGGGGCGGCCGCGTGAAATAAGCACCCTGGCTTGCAGAGTGGGAGCCACGCAAGAACAGGTACAACGCGCCGCCCACATGCCGGTCGTAGCTGTAATCAACGAGCCGGGCCTTCAGCTGGCGGTGCAGGGCAAGCAGGTAAAGGACATATTGCAGGTCATACCGATGCTCCAGGATTGCCTGCTCCATGGCCGGCCGGGTGTAGGCCGAATCGTCAGGGCCCAACCAGTTGGATTTGTAGTCGGCGACGTAATAGCGGCCCTCGTGCTCGAACGTCAGGTCGATAAACCCTTTGAACATGCCGTTGAGCAATACCGGCTCAGCGGCCACGCGGGGCACGCCGTTGTGGGTGGACTGGCACACCAGTTTGTCCAGGACGAGCACGTCGACTTTGTGGCTGGCAAACCAGAACTCCATCTCGACTTGGTACTGTGTCAGGCCACTCAAACTGACGGTTGTGGTTGCCAGCGGCAGCGGTGCTTGGAGCACGTGCCCGAGCCAGCCACTGAGGGCATCGATCCAGCCTTCCCAGCCGCGTAAAGAACAGCGACGGGCCACGGTGTCCTGGATGGCCTGCGGTGTGACGTTGAACGCTTCTTCGCCCGCCCATTCCAGCAAGCCGTGCAGAAAGGTCCCCGGGTTGGGACCGCGTGGGAAACGGTGGATATCGCTGCCGGAAACAACGACTTCGCGAGGGGTATCCGGGTCGAGGCGCTCGTCGTCGAATAGCTTCTGTGCCTGCGGATCCTCCGGTGCCTCAACGGGAGCGGCGCTCATGCTGTCGCCAAGGCGCAGGGCGCTGTAGGACGCAATCCACCAGTTCTCCGCGGCCTTGCGTTTAGGCCACAACGGTGCAAGCACGGCGGCCTCGTTGCGCGGCGGGTGGAACAGCGTCGCGGTGGCCTCGGGCATTGGGGCGTAATGCACCGCCGGGCAGCTTTGTTGCAGGTCGAGCAGCCAACGGGCAAGCCCGGCAGATTCGCTGAACGAAGCACCGCCGCCCAGCAGGTAGCCCAAGGCCGAAAGGTGCAGCACAGAGCTGTTGTTGTTGCCGCGCTTGAGGTCGGCGATACCCAGCCAGCAGACGTGCTTGGCCCGTGTCAGCGCCACGTAGAGCAAGCGCAGGTCTTCGGCCAGGCGCTCATCGTCGGCCCGGGCAATCAACTCGGCGGTTGGCTTGAGGCTGACCTGGGCGTTGCCGTGCTCGTCGTGAAAATGCAACGGCAGACGGCTGCCGTCCACCGGCTTCGCCGAGCAAATGAACGGCAGGAAGACCAGGTCGTACTCCAGGCCCTTGGATTTGTGAATGGTCACCACCTTCACCAGTTGCTCATCGCTTTCCAGGCGCAGGATCTGCTCCTCGCCCGCCTGGCCCGACAGCGCCAGGTGCTCGGCCAAATGCCGGATCAGTGCCTGTTCGCCGTCCAGTTCCCCGGCGGCTTGTTGCAGCAACTCGGACAAGTGCAACAGGTTGGTCAGCACCCGTTCGCCATCGCTGCGGGCGATCAGGGCCTGGGGCAGCTGGAAGTCGTGCAGCAGGCGACGCAACAGGGGCAGCACACCTTGGACACGCCAGATAGTGCGGTAGTTGCGAAACTGCATGACGCGGTTTTCCCACGCCAGTTCGTCCTGGTTCAGACGCTCAAGTTCGGCCAATGACAGGTTCAGGGTGACGCAGGCCAGCGCGGCGCGCAGCGGGCGCTCCACGTCCGGCTCGGCGCAGGCCTTGAGCCAGGACAATACGTCGCGGGCCTCTTGGGAAGCGAACACCGAATCCTTGTCGGACAGGTACACACTGCGCACGCCACGGGCCGCCAATTCACCGCGAACGGCCTGGGCCTCTTTGCCGTCGCGCACCAGGATGGCGATGTCCGAAGGCCGTACGCTTTGGAACGTGTCGCCCTTTACAAAACCGGTGCGGCCCTGCTGGCCGCCATTGAGCAAGGCGACGATCTGGCTGGCGCAGGCGGCGGCCAATTGTTGGCGGTAGAGCACGCCCGCGATCGGTTGATCGGAGGGCAGGTGCCAGAGGTTGAGCGCGGGCAATGTCTGACCGTCGACCTGCAAGTGTTCCTTACGGCCCTGGGAAAGCACTGACTGGAAAGGCACCGGGTTCGTACCGTCCGGCTGGCGAAACAGAAACGCGCCACGGCCGGTTTCGGCACGCTGAAACACATGGTTCACCGCCTGCACCATCGCATGGCTGGAACGGAAGTTGGTGCCCAGGGTGTGATGACGACCGGTGGTGGCCTGGCGTGCCCGCAGGTAGGTGTAGATGTCGGCCCCCCGGAAGGCGTAGATCGCCTGCTTGGGGTCGCCGATCAGGAACAGGCCGCTGTCCCGGTGGTTTTCTTCGATGCGGTAGATGCGGTCGAAGATGCTGTATTGCACCGGGTCGGTGTCCTGGAATTCGTCGATCAGGGCAACCGGGAATTGCTCGCGGATCACACTGGCCAGGCGCTCACCGCCGTCTGCTTGCAGCGCGGTGTTGAGGCGCAGCAGCATGTCGTCGAAGCCCATTTCGGCGCGGCGGCGTTTTTCTTCCTCAAAACGTTGACCCACCCAGCCCGCCGCGTGTTGCAGCACGGCGGCGTCGGGTGTGGGCAGTGCATCAAGGCTGGCCTTGAGGGCGGCCATGGCATCCAGCCCGGGGTGATGGGGCGCGTCCCCTTTCCAGGCTTCGGCCATGCCGTCGGGAGTCAGGCGGGTGAAGCCGGTGCCGATGTCCAGTTGCTCCAAGGTTTCGTCGGCGGCCCAGGCGCTGATTTTTTCAAACCAGGGCTCAAAGTAACGCGCTTGCATCTTCCGACCGTCCACAGCCTTGGCCGCTACGGCTTGCAGGCATATTTCCCGCAACTCGGCGGCCCATTGCTGCCAGGGCGCCTTGAGGGCCACAAGGGCTTCGCGACGTTCTTGCAGGCAGGCATTGATCAGTTCGCCAGGCTCGCGGGTTTCTTCACCGGACCGCTGGCTGCCAAACAGTGCACGCACGCGCGGCATCAGGGCCGCCGGGCCACCCCAGTTGTTGCGCACCCAGTTCAGGGCGTCGTCTTGCAGGGGGTAACAAAACAGCCGCCAGTAGTCGCGCAGTACTTCGCCCAAGAGGTCGCTGTGGTCGGTTTCCAGGGTTTGGGTGAACAGGCTGCCGCTGTCGAAGGCGTGTTCGCGCAGCATGCGCTGGCACCAACTGTGGATGGTCGAGACGGCCGCTTCGTCCATCCATTGCGCGGCGATGTCCAGGCGGTTGGCGCAACCGGGCCATTGGTCGGGGCTGTATTGGTCGCGCAGTTCGGCAATCAGCGCGTCGGGCTGCTCAATTTCGTCGCGAAAAAAGCGGGCGGCTTCTGCCAGGCGGATGCGGATACGTTCGCGCAGCTCTTTGGTGGCGGCGTCGGTAAAGGTCACCACGAGAATGTGTGGCGGCAACAGTTCGCGGCCAAAACCCGACACGTCAGCGCCGTGGCCCAACACCAGGCGCAGGTAAAGGGCCGAGATGGTAAAGGTTTTGCCGGTGCCGGCGCTGGCTTCGATCAGTTGGCTACCGCTGAGCGGGAACGCCAGGGCCAGGGGTTGGGTGCTCATGAGCCAGCCTCCTCGCGGGTGAGTGAGCGCCAGGGCGCGTTCATCAGCGGGCGATAGAGGGTTTCGCACCAGCCTTCGAACGTTTCGCTGTCGACCAGCGCGGCGTAGTCGGGAAATTGTCGGATGAGCGCCGGGCTTTCGCGGCGTTCGCCGTCGGTGGTCAGGCCGTCACCTTCGTAGGCTTTGCTGGCAGCGGCATGGGCTTTGGCCAGGTCGGTCTGGCCAAGCCAGGCGAAGGCGGTTTTGACGGCGACAGGCAGTGGCTGGCGCATGCCCGCTTGCCAGGCCAGAAGCAGGTGACCGAGGATTTCCCGGGCGCTGTCTTGTTCCAGCGGGGCCAGTAACAGGGTGTCGTCGCTGGCCACCAGCCCCGTGCTCAACGGCAGGCCACAGGCGCAGGCCACCAGGTGGTTGACCCAAGGACGAATCAGGCGATGCCATTTGCGCGTTTTGAGCGAGCCGATGCTGTTGGGGATGGCCGTGACGGTTAAAAAACCACCCTCGCTGCGGCGGTGCAGGCCGCTGATCCAGCCGTCGAGCTGGACGCCCTGATGCTCGAAACTGACCGGTTCTGCACTGGTGTGCGGGATGGGCCAGAGGGCCAGCAATTGTTGGTGGCGCTGCAAGAGGTCGGGCAAGGGCTCGATCAGTTCTTCACGCAAGCGCTGGCCAAAACCGACCATCGGCAACAGGCCGCTACCCTGGAGCCGCCGGGCCTGGGCGTCAAGGGCGGCGTCGAGGTTGTGAGGCTGACGAAGACCGGCTGCGAGCAAGCTGTCGCTGAGGCTGTAACGTTGCAGGGCGTCGAGGACGAAAGGTTCTTCGTCGGCCAAGGGCACTTCGGCGGCTTCGAAAAATATTTTCAGGCGCTGACTGAAGAAATGTTTTACAGGGTTGCGCAAAAAGTCCTGCAATTGACCCAGGCTCAGGGGTTCTTCTTGAACGTAAGCGGCGAGGTGGCCGTCCTGCCAGTCGGGACTGTGCGTCGGATTTTCGTGGAGCAATTGCCATTCGCGGGCGTAGCTGAACAGCGCGTCGCCCTCGTGGAAATAGCGGGCGCTAAACGGCTGGAGCGGGTGTTCTTGGGTGCTGGCCTCCAACAGGGGTTCGCCGGTTTGGGTGTGCCAGCCGCTGTCGAGATGGTCACGCAATTGGCCGATCAGCACCGAGGGTGGAAGGTCGCTGTTGTCGCGGATGCTGCGACCCACCCAGCTGATGTAGAGCTGGTCGCGGGCCGAAAGCAGTGCTTCGAGCAGCAAGTAGCGGTCGTCTTCGCGGCGGGAACGGTCGCCGGGGCGGTAGTCGCTGCCCATCAGGTCGAAGTCCAGCGGCGGCTGGGCGCGGGGGTAATCGCCGTCGTTCATGCCGAGCAGGCAGACCAATTTGAACGGGATGGCGCGCATCGGCATTAACGTACAAAAATTGACAGCACCGGCAAGAAACCGTTGTGACAGCCGGCCTTGGTCGAGCCCCGCCAGCCAGGCTTCGCGGACGACGGTCAGGGGTAACTCGTCTTGCAGGCCAACGGCCTCACAGGTTTGCAGCCAGGTTTCGCGCAGGTGTTCGAGCTGGCTTAAGAGGTAGTCGTCGTGCTCGCTGCTGGCCAAGAAAAACAGGCGAATCAGGCCCTGCAGCCGCACGCCCCATGCCTGGGGGCTGGCGCTGGTGCAGAGGGTCTGATGCGCGGTGTGCAGGGCATCGAGGAGTGCGACCAGTGGGCCGATCAGGGTGGCATCAAGGCCGCCGATTTCGTCGTAGGGCTCAATACCGTCCCATGCGGCGCCGGTGCCGACAGCGTAGCCCAGCAGCATGCGGCGCAGGCCGAAACGCCAACTGTTTTGTTCCAGCTCGGTGGGCAGGCCCAGGCCGGCACGCTGTGCGGCGTCGAGCCCCCAGCGGATGCCCGCGCCTTCGATCCAGCGATGCAGCGTGGGCAGGTCACGCTCCTGGATGGCAAACCGTTCGCGCAAGGCGGGGACATCCAGCAGGTCGAGGATTTCACTCACGGGGAACCGGCTATCCGGGAGCTTGAGCAGGTGTTCGACGGCAATCAACAGCGGGTCGCGGCCACGCTGGCCCTGGTCGGTGAGGGTGAACGGGATGAAGCGTGGATCGCTTTTTTCGAGCTGGCCGAACACGGCACGGATGTGCGGCGCGTAGCTGTCCACATCGGGGACCATCACGATGACGTCGCGGGGGCGCAGTGTGGGGTCTTCGCTGAAGCGGTGGAGCAGCTGATCGTGGAGGATTTCCACTTCGCGCTGGGCGCTGTGGGCGATGTGGAAACGGATGGAGGTGTCTTGGTTCAGGTCGACGCCTGGCCAGAGTTCGCGGGTTTCGTTGAGGGGGCGAAGCTCGAGGATGTCGTCCTGGAGTTGGTTGAGCAATGTGGTGGGTTGGCCTTCGCTGAACAAGTCGATGCGGCCGTCGCGAAATGCGGAGCGGTAGCTGTTGGGGTCGTCGTAGCTGTCCAGCAGGTTGATGTAATCCCGGCCTTGTTTACCCCAGGCGGCGAGCAAGGGATGGGCGTGTTGGTGCAGGGTGTGCGGGTCGATAGTGACCGGCATTCCCGTCTTGCGGGCCTGGCGTTTGTATTCGTTTCTGAGCAGGTCCTTGTCGGCCACGATGTCGGACCAGTGATGGCGACAGGGGTTGTGCACGCAGAGCAAGACCTGACTGAAACGGGCCAGCCCGGCGAGGGCTTCCAAGGCCTGGGCGGGCAGCGAAGAAATGCCGAAAACGATCACTCTTGAAGGCAGGCCCGGGGGGGCTTTTTCGAGGGTGTTGATGCGTTCGATAAAACGCTGGTGAACGCCAGCGCGACTTTGGGCCATGCCCTCCTCGCCTACGTCGAGGAGGAGCGCTCGCCACAGTTCGGCTTGCCAGCAATTGGCCGGGCTCAGGGGCTTGGGTTCACCTCGACCGTTGCGCAATTGATGGCGGCCGCCGGCCCAGTCTTCTAACCAGTCGGCACGGTAGACCTGGTATTGGTCAAAGAGGTCTGCCAGACGCTCTGCGAGTTGGTAGCGCTTGCGCAGGTCGGTGTCGTGAGTGAGGAAACGCTGGAGCGGCTCGAAGTGAGGCTGGTCGATCAGTTCGGGAAGCAAGCGCATGAGGCGCCAGGTGAGCGGGGCTTTATCGAGCAGGGACTTGGACGGGATCTCGTCGCGGCCCAATACCCTGCGATAGAGCTGCCACATGAAACTACCGGGAAGTTGTACGTCAATGGCGGCGGCGATGCCACAGCCACCCGTGTCGTCATCTTGTGGGTCTTCGGCCAGCGCCAGTTTGAGCCATTGGGCAATACCGTTGCTTTGTACCAAGGCGATTTCGTTTTCCAGGGGAGCCAAGGGGTAGCGGCGCATCCAACTGACGACCAGGCTGCGTAGTTCATCCAGGCGGTTGCCGTGAACCACCATGAATCCAGCAGTAAGAGGCGTCGCGTCCGGCATAACGGCTTCCTTGGAAAAGCGCAATCTAGGGGGTGGACTTTAGCATTGAAGAGGCGGAGCAGGCGTCTCGCGGTGCTTTTTGAGTTTTCGAGTAGACAAACAAAACCCCAACTGCTTTCGCAAT
>NZ_JBSVWN010000094.1:0-12279 GCF_054071325.1 Pseudomonas sp. SDO5215_S409
GCGCAGGACCCAGATCGTTCCCACGCTCCGCGTGGGAATGCAGCCCGTGACGCTCCGCGTCACACCTCACTCATCCCGCGTCAACACCTCCAACAATTCAATCTCGAACCGCAAGTCGCTGCCCGGGGTGATGTGCGCGCCCATCGAGCGCTCGCCATACGCCAGGTGCGCCGGTACGAACAGGGTGCGCACCCCGCCGACTTTCATGCCCATCAGGCCGATGTCCCAGCCTTTGATCACGCGCCCGGTGCCGATCACGCACTGGAACGGTTTGCCCCGCTCCCAAGAAGAGTCGAATACCGTGCCGTCTGCCAGTGTGCCGGTGTATTGGGTGGTGATCAGCGCACCCTTGACCACAGCTTTGCCGTCGCCTTCGCGGATGTCGGTGATGTGCAGTTCGTCGCTCATGTCGCTCTCCTCGTCAATGCATCACAGCCAATGCCAGAAACGGCTCCAGAAGCCGCGCTGCAAGTCGTTTTTGCAGGCCGCGTATTGCTGCGCGTACATCTGGGAGCGGGCCTGGACTTTGCTCGCCACCGGCGGCAACCAGGTTTTGGCCGCGTAGGTGCGCTGGCGAAAGCCGCCCCAGCCTTCGTGGTAATTGAGGTATTGGTTGTAGGCGTCGTACTTGTACACGCCGTTGATGGTGTAGGTCTTGTCCATGTACCAGCCAACAAAGTCGATGGCGTCATCGAAGTTCTGGCGGTCGGCGCCGTAGCGGCCGGTGGCCTTGCGGTAGTCATTCCACACTTCATCCTTGGCTTGCGCGTAGCCAACGGCGGTGGAGACGCGGCCCCACGGGATGATCCACAACAGGTATTTGCGCGGGGTCTTGGCGTTCTGTCGAAAGCCCGATTCCTGATACATGATGGCGAACGGCATCTGGATCGGCACGCCCCAGCGTTTCTGCGTGACTTGGGCCGCGTCGTACCAGTCATCTTTTTCGCGAAAAATGCCGCAGATGTCGTTTGGCGTGCGTGGCGGCGAGGTGCCGCACGCCGCCAACAGGGTGGTGAGGAGTAAAAGTCCGACAGTTTTTGCTGCGCTCAAGGCGGCACCTTCTCGTGATACGCGTAAAAAGGCCGGCATTTTACGCATTCATCGAGGTAGATGCCGAGAGGGCATCACGTTTTGATAACGGCCGTCACCTCAAGCTCCAGCAGGCCGTTACTCGGCAAGCCCGCCACACCCACCGCCGAGCGTGCATGGCGGCCGCGTTCGCCAAACACCTCGATCAGCAGTTGCGAAGCGCCGTCGACCACCCTGGAAAAGTCCTGGAAACCTGGTGCGCCATACACAAAGCCCCGCACAAACAGGATGCGCTCGACGTTCTCCAGCCCCACCGCATGCTCCAGCACACTCAATGCCCGCAGGGCGCAGGTTTCACCGGCTTCCAGCACCACCTGCGGTGAGGTCTGGTCGTCAACCGGGCCGGTGATCACCCCACTGCCCTGCCGACACACCTGCCCGCTCACATACGCCACACCGCCGTGCACGGTCACCGGCACGTAGTCGCCCTTGGGCCCCGGCGTCGGCGGCAACACCAGGCCCAAGGCGGCGAGCCGTTCGTGAATGCTCATGCGTGCGCCTCCACGAATGCCACATGCCCGCCCAGCCAGCACCCTTGGACCTGCCCTGCGTCGTCACGGCGAAACCGCAGGGAAATTTGCGAAGGTCGGCCCATGGCACGGCCTTGGCGGATGAGTACCGGACGCTCGTCGGCGGCCACCAGTTCGTTCTCCAACAGGCCAAACGCCAGCGCCGCTGCGGCAATGCCGGTGGCTGCGTCTTCAGGGTAGCCCGAGGACTTGGGAAACTGGCGCGCATCAAACTGGCGCCGCTCCAGGTCCGAGGCCGCGTAAGGGTACAACCCCGTGGAGTCGATGCGTTCGCACAACTGCTGCATGCGCCGAAAGTCCGGTTTCAGGCCATCAAGCACCGCCACGCTTTTAAGGGCGATCAGGGTTTTGACCCGGCTGGTGCACGCGTTCTGGATCGGCAGCGGCGCCAATTCGTTGGACGTGATGCCCAGCACAGAAAGAATCTCCGCCTCCACCTCCGGGTCGTCCAGGGTCTGCACGCGGCCCTTGGGCTGGCTGATTTCCACTTGCACGTTGTCTTTACCGGCGTTGGTCACCCGCGCGTCCACCGGCCCACTGAGCGTGGTCAGGCGCAGGCGGTCCTTGTGCAGGCGCCCCAGGCGGTCCAACAGCCAGACCGCGCCCACGGTGGCGTGGCCGCACATTTCCATCTCGTGGTTGGGCACCCAAAAGCGCAAGGCAAAGTCGAACTCACTGCCGGGCGGGGCGGCAAACACAAAGCCGCATTCGTGCCCGTAGTCGCGGGCGATTTGTTGCATGTCGGCATCGCTCATGCCGTCGGCCAGGGCCACGGTGGGGGCCGGGTTGCCGCCACGGGCGGTGGCGGGGAACACATTGACCAGGTGAACCTCGGGGATCATTTCGCCTCTCCTTGCAAGCTTGAAACGGTCGGCGCCACGGCATCGACGATGCTGTTGGTGTAGACCTGCCGCGGGTCAAGCGACACCGGCTCGTTTTCCACGGCATTCATGAAGTTGATGTTTTTCTGCACGCCTTCCTGATCGATGCGCGGCGTGGCCGGGTACGACGGCAGCGAAGCCGTCCAGGCCGCATCGAAGATCGCAGCGTCGGTGTGGGCAAAGTACGGGCGCACCGATTCACGGGCCTTGTCCGGGTCGGTGGCGATCAGGTGCTCGGCGCGCCACAGGGCACGCACCATTTTCTCGGCACTGGCTTTGTTGCTGGCCAGCCAGTCTTCACGGGCGATCATAGCGGTGAACAGGAAACCGTCCAGGGGTTTGTATTCGCCCTTGGCCAGGTCCATCAGCACAAACCCGCCCTGCTGCGCCGCCGTGGTAATGGTCGGCGGCGACAACGAGAAGCCGTTGATGCTGCCCTGGGAAAACGCCGCCAGCATGTTGGGCGCGCCGCCGACGGGCATGATGGTGAAGTCCTTGTCCGGGTTCAGGCCCGCGTTCTTGGCCAGGTAACGCACCAGCATGTCGGTGGTGCTGCCGGGGCCTGCGACGCCGATCTTCAAGCCTTTGAGGGCCTGGGCCCGGGCGGCGATGGAGGACGTGGCGGACACACCCGCCGCTTTCGCCGACGGCCCGTCGATGACCACGGTGCTGCCGAACTGGGTCTGCACGGCGGCGAATGCCTGCACGTTCTGGCCCTTGGTGCGGGCCCGCACGGCCACCGCGGGCAAGCCGACGTAGGCATCGGCGTCGCGGCCGAGCACGGCGGTCAGCGCGGCCGAGCCGCCTTTTTGAAATACGATCACTTCTACGTCCAGGCCTTCTTCGGCGAAGTAGCCTTGCTTTTGCGCGACGTAGATCGGCACGTACAGGAAGCCTTCGCTGGGAAACGCGAGGGTGATTTTCTTGAGGTCCTGCGCCTGGGCGGTCGGCAATACCGACGCGATCAACAGGCTGGCAATCATCAATGGCTTAAACATGATGGAGCTCCACAGCAAGAGGGGGTTAAACCGCGACTTCACGTTCGGCTTCATTGGCCTTCCACGGCATCAACTTGCGCTCGGCCAGTTTCACCGCGGTGTTGAGGATCAGCGCCAGGGCGATGATGCCCACCAAGGAGGCGAACACCCCCGCGGTGTCGAACTGCGAGGCCGCGTCCGACAACAGGTAACCCAGGCCCCGGTTGGCGGCGATGATCTCGCCCACCAGCGCGCCGATCAGCGCATAGGGCACCGACAGGCGCAGGCCGGTAAACACCCAGGTGAAGGCCGACGGAATCACCACCATGGTCAACAGGTCGCGCTCTTTGGCGCCCATCAACCGCAGAATGGTCAACTGCTCGCGAGAGACGTTACGCACACCGCTGTAGGTGTTGAGGAACACCAGGAAAAACACCACGGCAGCCGTCAGGATGACTTTCATCGGCAGGCCAATGCCGAACCACAGGATGAACAGCGGCGCCAAGGCCACTTTGGGCAGGCTGTAGAACGCGGTCAGAAACGGGTCGAGGATGTCTGCCAGCAACTTGGCCCGGCCCAGCACCAGGCCTGCGATCAGCCCGGCCAGGGAGCCAAAGAAGAAGCCCAGCACCGCTTCAAGGGTGGTGATCCCGGCGTGGTAGAAAAACACACCATTGAGCAGGATTTTCCACAGGCTTTGCGCCACGGCGGACGGTCGGCTGATGAAAAAGTCCACGCCAAACCCGCGGAAAATGCCTTCCCACAGCAGCATCAGGAACACCAGAAACAGCAAGCGATAGACCTGGATCATACGACCTCCAGCGAGTGAGCCAATGAAGCGGGGTCGGCGGCGCCGGCCACGTCGGGGGCGAGGCGTTGCCAGAGGGCGGCGCACAGCGCTACGTAACGCGGGTCGGAACGCAGTTGCACCAGGTTGCGCTCGCCCGCCAGCGGGATGTCGAGGATGTGGTCGATGGTGCCCGGACGGCCCGCGAACACCACGCAACGGTCGGCCAACGCGATGGCTTCATCCACGTCGTGGGTCACAAACAGCACGGTTTTGTTCAGCTTGCGGCACAGGCGCAGCAGTTCGGTCTGCAGCGTCAGGCGCATCTGTGCATCGAGGGCGCCGAAGGGTTCGTCCATCAACAGGGTTTCCGGGTCGCTGGCCATTAAACGCGCCATGGCCGCGCGTTTGCGCATGCCGCCGGACAGTTGGTTGGGGTAGCTTTCGCCAAACCCGGTCAGCCCTACCAGCGCCATCAACTCTTCGACGCGGGCGTCTTGCTGCGCCTTGGGCATGCGCCGGATCTGCAACGGCACCGCGATGTTGCCAGCCACGGTGCGCCAGGGCAGCAGGTGGTCGGCCTGGGTCATGTAACCCACGCGAGTGTTGACGCCCTTGACGGGTACGCCGTCGTAATGCACCTGGCCTTCGGTGGGGCCGAACAGCCCGGCGGTCATGTTGAGCAAGGTGGACTTGCCGCAGCCCGAAGGGCCGACCAGGGTGATGATTTCGCCGCGCTGAACCTCCAGCGACACATTGCGAACGGCCACAAATTGGCGGCCCTCGACTTTGAAGCTTTTCTGCACGCCTGTGAAACGAATAAAGGGTGTTGCGCTCACCGCCCCTCCTCGTCCGGTACGCCGGACTTGTTTGTTGTTGGTGAGGTGAGCATGAACCGATGACAGATTTGTGGCGCACGGGATCGGGCCGGATCATGCGCGCAATCGGGCCATCAAACGGTGCTGGAGGGATTGGTCAGCCGCGACGCCACTCGTCGGGAGACACCCCCAACACCCGGCGGAACACATGGGCCAGGTGCGAAGGCGATTCGTAGCCCACCCGGTTGGCGACCTCCAGCACCGACATGCGCGTATGCCGCAACAGTGTCTGCGCCCGCTCCAGGCGCAGGCGCTGCACATACGCCAACACCGTCTCGCCGGTGTGCTGGGCGAACAGGCGCGTCAAATGCCGCCGCGACAGGTGAAACGCCGCGGCAAGCTCGTCCAGGCCCGGGGCCGACTCCAGGTTGCCTTCGACAAACGCCTGGATGTCGCGCACCAGCATCGCCCCGTGACGCTCGGTGGACGAGCGCTGCACGCTGGGCTGGCTCAGGGAAATCGCCAGGCACTCGAGCAACAGCAGGTGATCGGCTTGGGCCACCTGACGGCGGCGGTCAACGTACAGGTCCGGCTGGCTGAAGGCCTTTTTGGCCAGCAACAAGTGCTGCAGCGGCGCCGAGCCCTGCCAGATGCCCAGCGTGGGCACGCGTAGCAAACGGTTGGCGTCGCCCGAGAGGTCGCGCAACGCGTAGTGCATGTAGTCGGGGTCGACGTAAAAGGCCACGTGGCCCTGGCTGGCGGTGAGCGACGAGGAAGAATGGTTGCATTGCGGCGGCACCAGCACGAACTGGCGGTCGATCACCGAGGTGGTGCGCCCGCTTTCCTCGTCCGTGAAACGCAGCAGGCCATGCTCGGGGACCATCAGCATGAATTCATCGTGGGCGTGCGCGCCGGTTTCATAGGCACCGTTGGAGTTGAAGACGCTATAGATATCGCGCATCGCCAGGCACTGCCGGTGGGGTGGGAGTGCCGACACTAGCATGTTTGATGACACACCGGGCAGGCGCCGCCGCGCCGGTTGCACTATCGCGCGCGCCGGTGGTCGGACGTTTCAGGCAACTTTTTCCAGGAAAAACCATGAGCCAGGCCGTCCTTGCCAAAGAAACCACCCGCCGCCATTTGCAGCAAATCATCTACGGACTGTCCGAGGGCGTGATCCTCGCCGAAGTCGACCAGAGCATCCTGTGGGCCAATGAAGCCGCGTTGCGCATGCACGGGGTCAAGAACGTCAAGGATCTGGGCGCCAATACCCAGGCGTACGCCGAGCGGTTCGCGTTGCGTTATCGCAATAACCACGCGGTAATGGCGCAGAACTACCCGCTGGCCCGCGTAGCCAAGGGTGATGAATTCACCGACGTGGTCGTGGAAGTCACCCCTACTGACAATGACGAAAAAACCTGGGTTCACCGTATCCGCAGCCTCGTGCTCAACGACAGCGCGGGGGAGCCCGAGTTACTCGCGTTGGTGCTCACCGATGCCACCGAATGGGCCAGCGCCGAGGAGCGTTTTGAAAAAACCTTCGCCGCCAACCCGGCACCAGCGGTGATCTGCCGCTTGAGCGACTTGCGTTTCATCAAGGTCAACGCAGGCTTTCTGGAGATGACCGGCTATGGCCGTGAACACGTGATCGGCCGTTCGGTGTATGAGCTTGACGTGCTGGAACGCGCCGAAAACCGTGACCTGGCCGTGCAGCGTTTAAGCGCGGGGGCCACCATCCCGCAGATGAGTGCCGAACTGCGCCTGCCCGACGGTGGCAGCAAACTGGTGATCGTCGCAGGCCAGCCGCTGGACATGAACGAAGAGGCCTGCATGCTGTTTTCGTTCATCGACCTGGAGTCGCGCCGCAAGGCCGAAACGGCGCTGCGCCACAGTGAAGAGCGCTTTGCCAAGTCTTTTCGGCTCACGCCCGTGCCGACCCTGCTGTGCAACGCCGACAGCCGTCTGGTGGTGGACATCAACGAAGCGTTCATGACCCTCACCGGGCACACCAGCGAGGAGCTGATCGGCAAGTCCATCGAAGACATCGACGTGATCGACCAGGCCGAAGCGGGTACGCAGCTGTTCACCCGCCTGGAAAAAGCCGGCCACCTGGACAATGTGGACCTCAAGATCCGCAAGAAAGGCAACGAAGTGGTCGACTGCGTCTTGTCAGCCGACAGCGTCAACATCGACGAGGTGCCCTGCTACCTGCTGGTGTTGATGAACATCACCGAACGCAAGCGCTCGGAGCTGGAGCTGGTCGCCGCCATCGAAGAAGTGATGCAGGACGCCTCCTGGTTCAGCCAGAAACTGATCGAAAAACTGGCCAACGCCAAGAGCATCAACAGCGCCGACGTGCCCAACGTGGCGTTTACCGACCTCACCGGCCGCGAACGCGACGTGCTGGGGCTGATCTGCGAGGGCCTGGCCGACAAGGAAATCGCCTCACGCCTCAAGCTGGCCCCCAACACCGTGCGCAACCACGTGGCCACGGTGTATTCCAAGCTTGGCGTGCACAGCCGCAGTGCGGCCATTGTGTGGGCGCGGGAACGCGGGTTGTTCAGCCGCTGAAAAGAGTGCAAATGCACCAGTGCTACCAGTGCAAATGGGCCTTATTGCCCAGGTGAGCAGTGCTTAACCTTCAAGGCTTGGGCACAGGGCCCTGACCCTGCGCCGTCGACTCCATGCCTTGAAGGAACTTGCATGTTCACCCTTGCTCAATTGCGCAACTGCATCGAAGAGGCCTTGCTGCCGCTGACGTGCGAATTCACCCTGTGCCGCGATGCCTCATTGACATTGAAAGTGTTCGACGCCCAAACCGGCCGCGTGGACCTGGTGGTCACCGGTATCAGCGTCAACAAACTGCAAACCGCGCAGGAAGTCGCCCAAATGGTCGACGAGTTGCGCTACGAGCTGCACAGCAACACCGTCGGCAAGCTTAATCTGGATGACTTGCCTTCAACGACGCCCCGATAAAATAGAACACCCCGCCCCCGACGATAAACGCTGCCAGCATGTAGAACATGGTGTGGGGCGGCAGGTTGGCCAGCACCAGCCCGCACAACACCGGCCCCAACGCCGCCCCGAGGTTGGACAGGTTTTGCGCCCCGTAGTACATGCCCCGCAGGTGGTCGGGGGCGATGCGGTCGATAAACATGTACTCGGCGGGAAACACCACGATTTCGCCCACGGTGAAAATCGCCATCGCCAACACCCACCACCACACGTTGCTCGCCAGGCTAAAACCGATCACGCCCAACAGGAACATGCCCAGGCCAAAGATCAGCCAGCGGCTCAGGTGGCGCTGGGAAATACGCCGCCCGATCAGGTATTGCAGGCAAATCACCAGCCCGGCGTTGGTGGTCAGTACCGCGCTGATAATGGTGTAGGTGTATTCAGCCGTTGTGGTCGTCACCAGGTACTGCGAGAGGTAGGCCGTGAACTGGCCGAACACCACCGCGCTGAGCAGGCCGCCGACGGTGAAACACACCAGCCGGTGATCGCGCAGCAACACGCGGGCCACGGCCAGGAACGGCACGGGCTTTTGCACCGCCTGTTCGGTGCTGAGCGAGCGGTCGCCCCAGCGCCAATACATCCACAAGAAACTCGCCCCCAGCACCGCCGACAGCATGAACGGCACGCCCATGCTGAGCTTGGCCACCATCGCGCCAAAAAACGGCCCCACGGCGTAACCGATGTTGACCAGCGTGTACTTGATGGAAAACACCTCGCTGCGCGCCTCTTCGGGCAACAGGCTGGCAAAACCTGCTTTTACGGCGACATCGATCACCGCATACGCCAGGTTAATCAGGATCAGGCAGGCATAAAACCAACCGATGGTGGGCGACAGCACGGTGCCTATAAACCCAAGCACAAAGATCAGGCTCAGGCTGAGCAGCAGCTTGTAGCTGCTGATACGGTCCACCAGAAAACCGCCGTACACACTCAGCACTGAGCCGATGATCAACGAACTGCCGATCACCAGGCCCACTTCGCTGATGCTGAGGGCAAAACGGTTGGTGAGATAAATCACCAGGTAGGGAAAGGTAATGGCCTTGGCCAGTGTCAGCAGCAAGGAGGCTGACAGCAGTAAATTCACCGTACGGGGGTAGTTTCTTAAGGTGGCAAGCATCCTGCTCTCGTCTTCCAGACCAAAAAGACGCTTACCTTAACGCAAGTGACCCGACAGCCGTGAACAACCCGTTCACGGCCCCACCGTTACCCGGGTCATTTCTTGACGGGCGTGATCTCAAGGATGGTGCCGTTGGTGATTTTCACCATCACGTACTTGCCATTGACCTGAGCCCACTGGGCGTCGTCATCCGGCTGTTTGAGCCCGCGCTTTTTCCAGTCCGTGATGGCCGACTCCTTGCGCGCCAGGATATCCGGGGCACGGTCGCCTACGGTCAAGTCCCGCTGGTTGATGTTGGAGGGTTGTACGGTTTGGTCGGGCGTTTGCGCAGCCTGGGCCGTCAAGCTGACGGTAAAGCAACTCGCAGCGAGCAATAGGCAGGCAATAAGCGATTTTGATTTCATGGGCACGGACTCCAATTAATGGTTCACACCCAAGTTCCGACCGTACCACCCGAAAATCATTCATAACCAAACGCAAGGTTTTTCACCCAGCCCTACGGGCTGTTTATCAGCTAATATCGCCTCTTTTTCGGACCGATAAGGAAATCGAATGTCGCTCAACCTGTTCTTGATCATCTTTTCTATCGCTGTCTGCGTCATTGTGCTTTACATCACCGGGCTGTTTAACGAGTTGGTGAATCTGAAGAACCGCTGGAAAAACGCTTTTGCCCAGATTGAGGTGCAACTCAAGCGCCGCCATGACCTGATTCCAAACCTGGTTGAGGCTGCCAAGGGCTACATGGCCCACGAACGCCAGACCCTGGAAGCCGTTACACAAGCGCGCAATACGGCGGCGGCCTGCCTCAAGGCTGCCGCCGCAGAACCGGGCAATGCACAGACTATTTCCCGGCTGAGCCAGGGTGAAGGTCAGCTCAACTTAGCCCTTGATCGCATGAATATGGTATTTGAGGCCTACCCTGACTTGTATGCGTCGCAGACCATGCTCGAGTTGTTTGAAGAGCTGACTAACACAGAAAACCGTATTGCCTTCGCGCGTCAGTTCTTCAATGACTCGGTCATGGACTACAACATCTTCAAGCAACAATTCCCCACCGTCTTGATGGTCGGAATATTCGGTCACCGTGCAGATGCCCCCCTGCTTGAGTTTGCTGACAGTGCCCAGATCCAGCAGGCGCCGAACGTGTCCTTCACCTGATCGTTGCCAGGGACGGCTCGATGAATTTCTTTGAACACCAGGCCCGCGCAAGAAGGGCAACGACTTACCGTGTGGCGCTACTGACGTTAGTTGCCCTGAGCCCTTCTTTGCTTTGGCTATTGCTAACGACATGGTTGGATGAAACGAGTTGGGTCGGTGCGCTGGTCATTTTTTGCCTGATGATTCCCTTTATTGCCGGGGGTTACTGGTACGAAATTCGTAAGCTCAAACGGGGCGGCAGTGCCATAGCCGAACAATTGGGCGGCGAGCTCATCAGCCACAATCCAGACGAGCACGAAGAAAGACTGCTTGAGATCGTCGAGGAAATGGCCATCGCCTCCGGAAGCACAGTCCCCTTGGTTTACGTCCTCGACAAACGCGGCATCAATGCTTTTGCGGCAGGTGCCACGCCCCGTGACTCGGTCATCGGCGTTAGCTACGGCGCGCTGCTGGTGCTCAACCGCGAAGAACTGCAAGCCGTCATCGCTCACCTCTTCAGCCAAATTCACCGCAGCGACATGCGTATGGACGCAAGAATGAATGGCGTGGCCATCGGCTGTGGCTGGGTAATCACGCTGTCGGTACTGGGCGGCGGCGGGAGTGCGATCAGCGGGATTCTTCTGTTGTTGGGATGTGGCTGGATGCAACTCTACGCCCGCGTCATGGCCAGAGCTCATCGACAGCGCAAGTTTCTTGCCGACGCATCGGCGGCGCAATTCACTCGCAACCCGCTGAGTGTCGCGAGCGCGCTCAAGAAAATCGCCAGTCATGAAGATGAATCATGGGTGTTGGATTGCAGAGAGGAAGATTACCTTCAGATATTTTTCGCTGCAGCCCAACGCCACCCTGAGCACCGCGCACGCACGCCCTATCCTTCGCTGGAGGATCGGATCCGACGCATCGATCCCGACTGGGATGGCGAGTACCTCTGTATCCCTGAACTGGAGTCCTTGCTCGGCGATGACAAACACGCTCAAGAGAACCGCCGCCGGTGGAAGGTATTGGGCGCCGTCGCTAACGTTGTCAGCACGCTCAAGCACGCGGAACAAACGTCTTCTGCCACAGCGCTGTACCAGACTCGAGCAGCCTTGGACAAAATCCCACAGGCAGTCAGGACTGCTGGGCGTCATCCCAGCGGTGCGCAAGCGTTGATCTATCGGCTGCTACTGAGCCCCCAAATCGAGCAGAGAGAGCGCCAACTGACGCTACTTCGCAACTTCATTGACAAGGAAGTCGACAGCTATTTACGACGTCTGGAGGCGCCAATGGCCAATCTGGACTTATACCTGCGTCTGCCGCTGATCGACCTTTGTATCCCTGCACTCAAGCAACTGAAGACGCAGCATTACCGAATTTTCAGGACCAACCTCACGTTGTTGATCGAAACTGACGGGCGTAAAGACACGTTGGAGTGGACGTTGCTGCACATCCTGGAACTCCATTTACGCGGTAAACCAAAAGTCAAAAGCCGTTATAGGCTCGAACAACGGGCAGACGACGTCGCCCTGCTGCTGATTCTGCTGGCCTTCATGGGCCACAAAAGCGTCGCACACGCTGAACGGGCGTACTACCGAGCAAGTGACGCCTTGCCCTACTACCCACCGCCTCTCAAAGGACGGACAAGAGATCGCGGGCTGGATGACTTTGCTGAAGCACTGGACAACCTGCGCCAACTTTACCCGCAGGACAAGCAGACACTGCTGGAGATCATGGCCGTGTGTATCAAAGACGACGGTCATATCACTCCCGAAGAAATCGAGATACTTCGCGCAACGGCCGACATTTTGGGTTGCTCAATGCCGGAAGAATTGCAAATGCCGTCGTTACACACGCTCACCGAGATCGTGTCCCAGGAAGTGGTGTAACTCATCATGGCCTTGGCCGCTGAGTTTGCCGTTTAGTTGATC
>NZ_JBSVWN010000095.1:0-11035 GCF_054071325.1 Pseudomonas sp. SDO5215_S409
CAGGGCACGCTGATCCGCAAGCTGTGCACCTATACGGCGCCGAACCCGACGCGGCGCGCAATCTTCGAGTTCGACAAGCTCATCCGCAGTATCTACACACTGCGCTACCTGCGCGACCCGCAACTGGAGCGTAATGTTCACCGCTCGCAGAACCGCATTGAGTCCTATCACCAGCTACGCTCGACCATCGCCCAAGTCGGTGGGAAGAAGGAATTGACCGGCCGCACCGACATCGAAATCGAGATCAGCAACCAGTGCGCCAGGCTGATCGGCAACGCGATCATCTTCTACAACTCGGCGATCCTGTCCCTGCTGCTGACGAAGTACGAGGCAGCTGGCAATGCCAAGGCGCTGGCGTTGATCACGCAGATGTCGCCAGCGGCCTGGCGGCACATCCTGCTGAACGGGCATTACACCTTCCAGACTGACGGCAAGTTCATCGACCTGGATGCGCTCGTGGCGGGACTGGAGCTGGGCTGACGGAAATTTCTGGGATTCCGGCGTACAACCCCAAACACGGTGCTGGCCAACCCCATCCCTGATTACCCGCAAGCGTAGCGCGCAGGCCGAAGGCGCGGCGTGAAGGAGCGAAGCAGCCGCACTCGGACCTACATCCTTGCGCGGATTTGGACGGCGCACAGCGACTGGAAGGCCGCTGATCTCAACTAAGATCGCGGTGCCTGAACGACCGTCCTAACGCGCTTCGCTTGTTGGGCGTCCCCCAGCACAGCGCCCGCTTCGCGGTCACTGCACTGGTGCCCACCTTGAGCTAGCTACACAGCCTGTTTGTCTGAGCTCTGGAAGCAAGATCAAAGGCCCAGATCAAGGGCCAGATCAAACGCGTAGTAACAGAGTGAGAAGCAAACACCTGTTTCGACCATATGCCACGGGAAAACCCGAGACAAACTCAGGACCTCCCGAGACAAACTCAGGACATTACCGGACAGAAATATATTGTTTTTTGTCTTTTGATGGCATAGCGTGTGTCTTTCCAAAGGACAAAAATGGCCTCCGATATGTCTGTGACGATCAACCTCCGCAAGCTTGAATACAGCCCTTTGGCGAACCCTCTTCTGGAACCTACTGAGGTGACAGTGAAGAAGCGGTATGTGAAGACAGGTACATCGGAAGAGCTGGTTAGCACGCGCACAGGAGAAGTCCGCCAGACAGCCGCTATCTACACCGTAGACGAGCGTGATGACGCCTCTTTCGTGAAGGTATTTGCCGCTGGTGTTGCCGCTGCATTCGACCTTGGCCGTACCGCATCGCGGGTGTTTCAGTTGGTTCTGCAGGAATACGAACGAGCCCCCATGCGGCAGGGATTTGCCGAAAGCATTGAGCTCGCGTGGTTCAACGATGGCCTGTCTGGTCGGTCCGTGGATATGAGCGAAAAAACATTCCAAAGGGGCCTCAAAGAGCTTCTGGCTAAGCAGTTTCTAGCCCCCCGCTCTCCCTCTACCTTCTGGGTCAATCCGGCACTTTTTTTTAAGGGCGACCGGGTAAAGTTCATCACCGAGTACCGTAGAAAAGGCTCTCAGGGATCTTCCACCAAGCCAGCCGTCACAGTGGCGACAGCCGCAGAGGTAGAGGGAAATGAGTGACACAGCCAAATGGGCTAACTATGACGTGGCCCGCAGCCGCCTGTTGATACGGATCGGCGAGCTGGATCACTTGCTTGACCAGGAACAATCCGCAGCGGCCCCCGACGCCACGAAAATTGTTGCCCTAGAAAACGAGCTGGACGCACTGATTGACCTGTCCGACATGCTCAGCGCTGATGACATTGAGCTGACCAGCAGGATCTCTGCTCCGGACTGGACGGGCCAGCTGGAGCAGGATTTACCAGTCCTTAGTGGTCCATCAGTCGGTCAATAGCGTCAGGTTTGTCATGCACGCCAAAGCGATCAACGATGGTCGTACTGGCTTCATTCATGCCCAATACATTGACCATGGCCCCTTCCTTGCGGAATTTGATAACCACTTTGTCCAGAGCTGCCACCGCAGTAATGTCCCAAAAGTGGGCTTTGCTGAGGTCAATCGTGACGGTTTTTAGGGCCTCTTTGAAGTTAAAAGATGAGGTGAATTTTTCAGCCGAGCTGAAAAAAACCTGCCCTGTCACCCTGTAATAGCGGTGGCCAACTTCTGCATCGAGAGTTGATTCGATGTCCATGTAGTGGCCAATTTTGTTGGCAAAAAACATCGCTGCGAGCAGTACGCCTGCCAACACACCAAAGGCCAGGTTATGGGTCGCAACCACTACCACCACCGTGACAATCATCACGATATTGGTGGAGAGCGGGTATTCCTTCAGGTTACGGAAAGAAGCCCAATTGAAGGTCCCAATGGACACCATAATCATCACCGCAACGAGCGCGGCCATTGGAATACGTGACAACCAGTCACCCAAAAAGACCACCATAACCAGCAACAGAAGGCCCGCGCAAAGAGTCGACAGCCGGGTCCGACCACCCGATTTCACGTTGATTATCGACTGACCAATCATCGCGCATCCGGCCATGCCGCCCAGCAAGCCCGAAGCGATGTTTGCCACCCCTTGGCCTTTGCATTCGCGGTTTTTATCGCTGGTGGTATCGGTGAAATCGTCCACGATAGTGGCCGTCATCATCGATTCGAGAAGTCCTACCACTGCCAGCGCTGCCGAATACGGGAAGATAATTCGCAGGGTTTCAAAATTCAGCGGCACTTCTGGCCAGAGAAAAATGGGCAGGGTGTCCGGCAATTGCCCCATATCTCCAACAGTGCGCACGTCCAGGTTCAAATAGATGGCAATTGCCGTCAGTACCAGGATGCAGACCAAGGGCGAAGGGATGATTTTTCCGACCTTCGGCACGTAGGGGAACAGATAGATGATCCCCAGGCCCGCCGCCGTCAACGCATATACATGCCACGTCACATTAGTGAGTTCGGGAAGCTGGGCCATGAAAATCAATATGGCCAACGCATTCACAAACCCTGTCACAACCGAACGTGACACGAAGCGCATGAGCGAACCCAGTTTGAGGAAGCCCGCCAGTATCTGTAACACCCCACATAGGAGTGTTGCGGCCAACAAATATTGGAGCCCATGGTCCTTCACCAAGGTGACCATTAGGAGGGCCATTGCCCCCGTGGCGGCGGAAATCATGCCTGGGCGGCCGCCGACAAAAGCAATGACCGCGCAGATACAGAACGAAGCGTAGAGGCCAACTTTTGGATCAACCCCTGCGATGATCGAAAACGCGATGGCCTCTGGTATCAGGGCAAGAGCCACGACGATACCGGCCAGCACGTCTCCACGGATGTTGGAGAACCAGGTTTGCTTGAGTGATTGAAGCATCAGAATATCCAAAGCAATGCACAGCACGGCACGCCGCATAAGCGGCAAGCAGAGCGATGCGAATTCAAATTGTCAGGATTGAGTTGCTGCGTGCTTTAGGCGTTAGAACCGGGCAGACAGCGGTGCGCCGCTGCGCGCGAACGAGCAGAGCGAGGTAAAGCGAGGGGGGCGTAGCGCTAAGGCGGCGTAGGCTGCCAGAAGATCGTTTGGAGCACAGTCATTCGATTTTTCCTGCTGCTCAAAGAAAGATTGCAGGCGAAGTCTACAGCAGGTGGAAGGCTCCCCCAAACGCATTGGCCATCATTCGCAGGGTTAGTAGCCTTGCAGAATCATGAATTGTCCCTCAGCTCCCCACCCTCCGGTGCTTTTGTTGGCTTTGACGTTGATTTTGGCGCAGAGCCTATTGTCCGGGCCGCACTGAGTGAGTTGTACCTTGCCCCCTCTCGCTTCCAGCGCGGCAACATTGGCCCGCAGATCAGCGATTTCGTTAGGAGAGGGCACCAGAAGCATCGACAACCCCACGACAGTCGCCAGCATTGCGCAGCCCATGGCGGCGCAAATTGCAGTCCATTTCCAGCTAAGCGAGCTGGACGCTTGATGAAGGTTCTCTTCCGCCTGTTCAGCACGCGCTGTAACGCCCTGTAAGGCTTTTACAGCCGGATTTACTGAATCCCCAAGAGCTGAACGAGTTTGCTGCTGGACGCTCTCCAGCGCGGTCTGAACGGCCTTCTCGACCGCAATTCGCGTAGATTTCTCGATGATGAGCGCCGAGGCATGACCAGCTTTGTTCATCTCATCCACGGCGCTGCGCGCTTTCGCGATGGTTTGGGTCAGCTCGGCCTGCTGAGCCTCCAACCGTTTCAGGACCAATGTCGCGGCTTGCTGCTGCTCTTGGGCCACGGCCATCAAGCCAAACAGCTCCTGTTCACTCACGCTCATTTATCCCCCTTACATCCCAAAATCAGGGCCGCTACGGCCTTTGGATGGCCCGTCATTGCGGCTCAACTGGTCATTTTCGATCTGTTTCAAGGCCGCTCTGGCCTTCTCTTGCCGTTCGAGTGCTGCGCGCTCCTGGGCAACTCTGTGCAACTCGTTGGCCATGCGCTCGCGCTCCGCATCGACACGGGCGTTGAAGTCTTGGTTTTGCTGGAAGCGGGCCTTGAAAGCGGCCATGCCATCGGCGGCGGTACCGGCCACTTTTTCGCGGGCATCGCGCAGGGCACGGGCTTTTTCAAAGTCGATGATCTGCGCCGATACCGCCCCCAATTCGGCACGATCTACCACCAATTGGCGGCTCTGATCATTCGCCGCGGCTCGGTCCAGCGCGCCTAACGGCGCACGGCCAGCCCGGGCCGATTCGCGCCGGATCTGCGTGACCTTCGGGCCTTCGTGAATCGTCGCCGGCCGATCCAGCTGGGCTGCTCGATCCATATCGCCGGCATTGAGCGCTGCGGCGCGCTGCTCGATCAGCGAGCGCCGATCCACTCGGCCCTCTGCCCCGGCGCGCTCTAGCGAGCGGTTGGTCTGGGCCTCGATCATGGCCCGTATCCATTCCACCTCTTCCGGGCCGCGCTTCACATCGTCCAGTTCGCGGGTCTTCTCGCCCAACTGGCCGGACGCATCAAGGCGGCGGGTCGTCATGAGGATATGAACGTGATGATTCCGGTTGTCGCCCTCCTGATCGGGATGGTGGACGGCCAACGTGCCCGCAGTGCCGTAGCGATCGGCCAGGTCCTGGGCAATCGACTTGGCCAGCTCACGGCGTTGCACCTGGTCAAGTTCGTGCGGCAGCGCAACCAGCACTTCGCGGGCCACTCGGGCGTTCTTTCGAACCTCGGCGGCCTCGGCCTTGTTCCACAGTTCGGCACTGCCCTGCACGGCATGGCCGTGCGGGGCAAAAGCCTCGACATGATCCACGCCGGAACGGCGGGTGTAGTCGTGGATTTCGCCGGTGCGTTCATCCGTAATCCGTTCAGCATTCCGATACGCGGCAGCGGCAGTAGCGGAACGGCCACTGCTACGGCTGACGGGTTTTACGGAAGCGGAATAAAGGGCCACGGTTTGCCTTGCTCTGTTTTTGATTTGTCGGCTTGCCGACCGCCTGCAAACGTAGTTTGCGTAAGTGCGCCCTTCTCTTCTTTCAGGGTGGAACTGTGCACGCCAATACTCTAGCGTAGAATGATAGAAACAAACACCTCAAGAGGCAGCAAACGAATGGCCGATTTAGACGATCTGAAACGAAAGCGTGACCAACTCACAGCCAAGATTCAGCAGGCAGAGGCGCGACAACGAGCCACAGCCAAAAAGGCAGATGATCGGGTCAAGGTTTTGGTAGGTGCTGCGGTTTTACATCAACAGACTCAATCCACTGAAAAGCACGCGGCCCTGCTGGCATTGCTTGATGGATTTTTGACCCGTCCTGCTGAGCGATTGGCAGTACTGGGAGAGGACGGGACAGGCTCAGAGGCTTTCAAGCGCCTGATAGAGCCCCAGTGACCTCTCGCGCCTGTTTCCTGGGAGAAACAGGGGTTGTAAGCCGGAAACCCAGAAATTTCCGTCAGCCGATCAACATGGCTTGTCTCGCGCTTGGTCGATGAGTTCCTGCATCGCCCGCATGACTTCTTCGTGGGTGTACGACTTGGCGTTGGGGTCGTCGGCCTCTCGGAGAGCTTCCTCGACCTCGCGGGTCATCCGCGCATATTCTTCCGGCCACAGCGCTTGCTCCATGCGCAGCGACGCCTGCCCAAGCAGGTGCAGCAGGCCGAACAGCCGCATGTCATTGGTGGCGACGACGTGCTCTCGAATCCGCTCCTGGATCACCTCGCAGGCCCGATGCGCCTCTGGCGTCGCCGTGCCCTCGTAGCCGGCTGGGAGTTCTGCTTCTTCAGCGATTCGCGCCCAAGCGATAGCCGGTGGACAGGTTCATTTGCTCATCCACTTGCGCAGCAGACGCTTTTTCAGGGAGGCGCGCTCTTGCGGATTGCGTCCCTTGTGGTTGGCAATGCGATCCGCCGTGGCGGCCTGGCGCTTGATGGGCCAGTAGGAGCGGCCATCCTTACCCATCGACCAGACGTTGCTGACCTGGTTTTCCAGTAGAGGCAGATGGGCGCATAGAGCTTCCGGCGACGCGCTGGCCAGCGCGGTGCGCTCGTGAGTTCGCCAGCGCTGATGCCAGAGTTTCTTGTCCTCGCGCTCGCTACGGCAGGTCGTGTGCCCAACGATGGGCGTTTTGCGGCGGCTGCGGCTCATGATGTGGTTGTCTCCAAGAACATTCAGGACAGGCTTTCTGGGTAGAGCGCCGTCAACCGGGACAGGGTTTCTTGCACTTGTTCCAGCGAGGTCATCAGATGATCAACCTGATCCTGAAGATCCACGGCGAGATCAAATAGCTCAGCCACTCGGCTGCGTGATCCCTCGTTGAACGCGGCCATTGCCAGTTGATGCAGCTTCAACAGGTCGGTGCGCAGTTGCGGAGGTGCGCCGTCTGCGCTGTCATTCAAATCGCCGCGCAGCACGTCCACGGCATCGACTGCACGCAGCAGTGCCGTGGTATCGAAATTCTCGGGAGTCAGTTCGTCCCATTCGTCGTCGGTGATGCGGGCTGCCATCAGGAGGGCTCCGATTAAGCGGTTGCGAGCGTTAGATGCCCGATCGGCTCGGCTGCTGGCCGTACCTTGATTTCGATGTCGTAGCCGAGGCGATTCAGACAATCCATCAGCTTGCGTTCGGATAGATTGGTGAAGTCGCCGCGCATCATGCCCGACACCTTCGGTTGCGGGATGCCCATGCGTTTGGCCGCCGCTTGTTGAGTCAGCCCAAGGGCGCGCATGGCCCTCCTGATCTCGACCACCAGGCCGGTCTTGATCTTGAGCTTTTCAGCGTCAGGCAGTCCAAGGTCGGCAAAGACGTTGCCCGAGCTGCGCTGAACCTCGACGCCTTCAATGATTCGTTTTTGCATTTCGTAGCTCCTGTGCCAATACCTCGGCCACCTTCAGCCGAGCGCGGATGATGTCCATGTCGGCCTTTGGCGTGGCGATTCCGCTCTTGCTCTTCTTCTGGAAGCAGTGCAGGACGAACACCGCTTCCGCAAACTTGACCGTGTATACCGCTCGATAGGTGCCGCCGGCATCGTCTTCGACGACCTCCAGCACGCCGGCACCACCGAACCCCTTGAGCACCTTTGCTGCGTCATCCTGATCGCCTATCTGCGCCAACGAGAGCGCGTAACCGAAACGGCGACGCACGTCGGACGGCAACGCCATCAAATCCTTGTGGCTGCTCGCGATCCATTCGAGCGGTTTTTCTTTGTTTGTCATGACGGAATTTTATACCTGTTCAGGTAATGATGTAAACGCGGCAACCTCAAGGAGGTGTCGTAAAACATTTGTTTTGCGACAGGCTGTCAGCCGCCGCTGTGCTACCTGTGCAACACCCCCTCAAAAATGTACGGAAAACTCTATCGCTATTCACTATTATGCGGAAACCTGTTTTTGATGGTTATCCGCCTATGTTGGTTGGCTACATGCGCGTGTCGTCGGACTCCGACCGCCAGAGCACGGACTTGCAGCGCGACGCGCTGCTCGCCGCCGGCGTCGATCCGCGTCACCTGTTTGAGGATCGTGCCTCTGGCGCGAAGGATGACCGTGCCGGCTTGGCGCGGGCGCTTGAGTTCGTTCGAGCCGGCGATGTGCTGGTGGTGTGGAAACTCGACCGGCTCGGTCGCTCGCTGTCGCACCTGCTCGCCATTGTGACTTCGCTCAAGGACAAGCGGGTGGCGTTCCGCTCGCTGACAGAGAACCTGGACACTACGACGCCCTCGGGCGAATTCCTGTTCCAGGTGTTCGGTGCGCTCGCGCAGTACGAGCGCGCCTTGATTCAGGAGCGCGTCGTCGCGGGCTTGGCCGCCGCACGCAAACGCGGCCGGATCGGCGGCCGGCCGCAGGCGATCACTGGTGAGAAGCTGGACGCCATCGTCGCCGCGCTCGATGGCGGCATGTCTAAGGCGGCGGTGTGCCGCAACTTCAATGTCAAGCGCACTACGTTGATCGAAACATTGACGCGAGCAGGTTGGCGTGGTGCGGGAAGGACGGTCGATGAGCAACAAGAATAAGCTACTCACCGTCTTTTCTGACGCAGAGCAGGAAGCCTTGTACGGCCTACCGGACTTCGACGATGCTCAGCGGCTGGAATACCTGGCGTTGACCGAATCTGAACTGGCGTTCGCCAGCAGCCGGCCTAGCCTGCAGGCCCAAGTCTATTGCGTCTTGCAGATCGGCTACTTCAAGGCCAAGCATGCTTTCTTCCGCTTCGATTGGCATGAGGTCGAGGACGATTGCGCCTTCGTGCTGAGTCGCTATTTCCACGGCGAAGCGTTCGAACGCAAGGCGATCACCAAGCATGAGCACTACAGCCAGAGGGGTCAGATCGCCGAACTGTTCGGCTACCGGTCGTGGGCGGCTAGCTTCCTGCCGCAACTGGCACAGCAGGCTGAACAGATCGTGCGGCGCGACGTAATGCCAGGATTCGTGGCCGCCGAACTGATCGTTTGGCTCAGCGAGCACAAAATCATCCGGCCCGGCCACACCACCTTACAAGAGCTGGTCAGTGAAGCCCTGTCCACCGAACGCAGGCGCTTGGGCGGCTTGCTGGCAGAAGTGTTGGACGAATCGGCCAAAGCTGCGCTGGGCCAGCTCCTGGTGCGTGACGACACCCTGTCTCAACTGGCAGCGCTCAAGCAGGACGCTAAAGATTTCGGCTGGCGTCAGATGGCAGGGGAGCGCGAGAAGCGCGCCACGCTGAAGTCCTTGCACGGGATCGCCAAGGCGCTGCTGCCCAAGCTCGGCATCTCGCAGCAGAACCTGCTGTACTACGCGAGCCTGGCGAACTTCTATACCGTCCATGACCTGCGCCACCTGAAGGCGGAGCAGACCCGGCTCTACCTGCTGTGCTATGCCTGGGTACGTTACCGGCAGCTCACCGACAACCTGGTCGACGCGATGGCCTTCCACATGAAAAAACTTGAGGACGAGAGCCGCACGGGTGCGAAACAGTCCTTTGTCGCCGAACAGCTGCGACGCCATCAGGAAACGCCGCAGGTTGGCCGCCTGCTGTCGCTGTACGTGGACGACAGCGTGGCCGATCCGACGCCGTTCGGCGAGGTGCGCCAACGCGCCTACAAAATCATGTCCAGGGAATTGCTGCAAAACACGGCGCAGCGCATGAGCGTCAAGCCACTGAACAAACTGGCGCTGCACTGGCAGGCGGTGGACGGCCTGGCCGAACGCATTCGACGCCATCTACGGCCGCTGTACGTCGCGCTCGACTTCGCCGGCACGGCCCCCGATAACCCATGGCTCGCGGCGCTGACTTGGGCCAAGAGCGTGTTCGCCAAGCAGCAGCGCCTATCACAACGGCCACTCGACGAATGTCCGGCGGCAACGCTGCCGAAACGCTTGCGTCCGTACCTGCTGATGTTCGATGCCGAAGGCACGCCGACAGGCCTGCATGCCGATCGTTACGAATTCTGGCTTTACCGTCAGGTCAGGAAACGCTTCCAGGCGGGCGAGCTCTACATTGACGACAGCTTGCAGCACCGGCATTTGTCCGACGAGTTGGTTTCGATGGACGAGAAAGCCGCCGTGCTCGCGCAGATGGACATCCCCTTCCTGCGGCAGCCGGTCAGTGCCCAGCTCGATGCACTGGCGGCCGAGTTGCGTGCGCAATGGGTGGCGTTCAATCGCGAGCTGAAACAGGGCAAGCTGACGCACCTGGAATACGACAAGGACACGCAGAGACTGACCTGGCGCAAGCCCAAGGGGGAGAACCAGAAGGCGCGCGAGCAAGCTCTCTACGAGCAACTGCCATACTGCGATGTCGCCGACGTGTTTCGCTTCGTCAACGGCCAGTGCCAGTTCCTGTCGGCGCTGACACCATTGCAGCCACGCTATGCGAAGAAGGTAGCCGACGCCGACAGTCTGATGGCGGTGATCATTGCCCAAGCCATGAACCACGGCAACCAGGTTATGGCACGTACCAGCGACATCCCGTACCACGTCCTGGAGAGTACCTACCAGCAGTACCTGCGCCAGGCGACGCTACATGTGGCCAACGATTGCATCAGCAACGCCATCGCCGCACTGCCGATCTTCCCGCATTACTCGTTCGACCTCGATTCGTTGTACGGTGCCGTTGATGGGCAGAAATTCGGCGTCGAGCGACCAACTGTGAAGGCGCGCTACTCGCGCAAATATTTCGGCCGCGGCAAGGGCGTCGTCGCCTACACGCTGCTGTGCAATCACGTGCCGTTGAACGGCTACCTGATAGGCGCACACGAGTACGAGGCTCACCACGTGTTCGACATCTGGTACCGCAACACGTCGGACATCGTGCCGAGCGCGATCACCGGCGACATGCACAGCATCAACAAGGCCAACTTCGCCATCCTGCACTGGTTCGGACTTCGTTTCGAGCCGCGCTTCACCGACCTCGACGACCAGTTGCAGGAGCTGTATTGCGCCGATGATCTGGCATTGTACGAGAAATGCCTGATCCGGCCGGCTGGCCAGATCGACCGGCAACTCATCGTCGGTGAGAAGGCGAACATCGACCGAATCGTCGCCACACTGGGCCTGAAGGAAATGACGCAGGGCACGCTGATCCGCAAGCTGTGCACCTATACGGCGCCGAACCCGACGCGGC
>NZ_JBSVWN010000096.1:0-10932 GCF_054071325.1 Pseudomonas sp. SDO5215_S409
CGCTCCGCGTGGGAATGCAGCCGGTGACGCTCTGCGTCACCCTGGCGCAAGGCTCCAATACGCGTTGAATGGCGGGACGCGGAGCGTCCCAGGAGGCATTCCCACGCGGAGCGTGGGAACGAGGGGCGGGCAATAAAAAACGCCGACGCTGTGGTAGCCGTCGGCGTTGAAACCTTGAAGGGGGTTTTCGGTGAATCAGAACGCTGGCACGACCGCGCCGTTGTATTTCTTCTCGATGAAGGCTTTGACTTCAGGACTGGTCAGGGCCTTGGACAGTTTCTGGATCGCGTCGCTGTCTTTGTTGTCCGGACGGGCCACCAGGAAGTTCACGTACGGCGACTTGGCGTCTTCGATGATCAGGGCGTCCTTGGCCGGGTTCAGGCCCGCTTCCAGCGCGTAGTTGGTGTTGATCAGGTCCAGGTCGACCTGGTCCAACACGCGAGGCAGCAGGGCCGATTCCAGCTCTTTGAATTTCAGGTGTTTAGGGTTGCTGGCGATGTCTTTTGGCGTGGCCAGGGCATTGCTCGGGTCTTTAAGCGTGATGACGCCCGCCTTTTGCAACAGCAGCAAGGCACGGCCGCTGTTGCTGCCTTCGTTCGGGATGGCCACGGTGGCGCCGTCTTTCAGGTCTTCGATCTTGGTGATTTTCTTGGAGTAGCCGCCAAACGGTTCAACGTGCACACCGACCACGGTGACCAGGTTGGTGCCCTTGCCCTTGTTGAAATTTTGAAGGTACGGCAGGGTCTGGAAGTAGTTGGCGTCCAGACGCTTTTCGGCCACTTGCACGTTCGGCTGCACGTAGTCGGTGAAGACTTTGATTTCCAGGTCCACGCCTTCTTTGGCGAGGGTCGGCTTGACCAGTTCGAGGATCTCCGCGTGCGGGATCGGGGTGGCGGCAACCACCAGTTTCTCGTTGGCCTGGGCGATGCTTGCAGTCAGGGCAGCCGCCAGTGCGGTAAACAACAGAACCTTTTTCATGCAGTGTCCTTATCGAAAATCCGGGTCGTCTCTGACGTCCGCTTTAGGTGGGGTGCCAGCGAAATGCTATCGCGGCGTGGAAGGGACAATATCGGTATTTTTTATTCCCGAACAATACTTTTTATTCACGTTGATATTCCATTTGGTTCATACAGACACCAACCCCTCCAGCAGACGCTTCAACGCAATACGTTCGGCTTCGCTGCCGCTGGCCAGCAGTTGCCGCGCCTGGTACTCGATCTGCGCCACCGAAGGCAGCGGCAGGTTCAGGTGCTCCGGCAAAATTTCTTCGCCACTGCTCACCAGCAACGCAAAGTGAATGACGTTCTCCAACTCCCGCGTATTGCCCGGCCAGCTGTGATGCTCGAGCGCGTGCTGGGCAGCTTCGCTGATCAGCGGCACCGGCAGGTCCAGGCGTTGGCTGTAGATGCCCAGGAAATACTCGGCCAGGGACAGGATGTCACCCACCCGTTCGCGCAGCGCCGGCAGTTGCAACTGGCCTTCGCTGAGGTAATGAAACAGGCGCTCGTGGAACTTGCCCGCCGCCACGGCCTGGGCCAGGTCGATGCTGGTGGCGGCCACCAGGCGCACGTCCACCGGGCTGGGCTGGTGGGCGCCGACGCGGGTGACTTCGTGGTTTTCCAGGGCGGCCAGCAGCTTGACCTGGATCGGCAACGGCAAGTCGCCGATCTCATCGAGGTACAACGTGCCGCCATTGGCCGAGCCAAACCAGCCCGCCCGGCTACTGGCCGCGCCGCTGTGGGCACCGGCGGCATAACCGAACAATTCGGCGTCGGCGTACGTGGGGCTGATAGCGCCGCAGTTGACCGACACAAACAGGCCAGTACGGTCGCTGCCCCGGTGGATATGGCGCGCCAGCAGCTCTTTACCGCTGCCGGTTTCGCCGCGGATCAACACGGGCAGGGCACGCGGAGCGAGGCTTTCGAGATCCTCGCGCAGTTGACGCGAACGCGGGTCGACAAACACCAGCGCCTTGGCGCGGATGCTCAGCGGGCTCTTGTCGGCGTCGGGGAAAGTCAGCAGGGGCTGACCGAAGGTTTCATGCAGGCTCTTGGCAGACTCCCGCCCCCATCCACACAGGGGACGGGGGCGTTTAAAAGTGTTCAGGCACGGCGCCGGGCGTGATGCTCCAGGCGGTTTTGCAGGCGGTAGAGGTAGGCGAAACCCTGTTCCCAACGTTGGTGGCCAGACTTCACATTGATATGCCCGGCCCCCGCAAGAATCCCCGCTTCGGCCCCCCAATTCAGCGCCAGCTCCAGCGCCCGCGGGGCACTGACGGCAGCGTCGTTATCGGAGCCGACAACTTGGCTGGGAAACGGCAACAGGTCGGTAGGAATCGGCGCAAAGTTGCGCAGGGCAGGTGCACAGGCAGGCCGTTCGACATCGGCCGGCGCCACCAGCAACGCGCCGCGCACCTGGCGCAGGCAATGCGCAGGCGCCGTCGCGGCCCAATGGGCCACCGTGATGCAACCCAGGCTATGCGCGATCAGGATCACAGGGGTGCTGTCGGCCGCGATGGCTTCCGCCAGCGCAGCCACCCAGTCTTCCCGGCGCGGCGTGAACCAGTCAGCCTGCTCCACGCGAGCGCTGTTGGGCAGGCTGTTTTGCCAATGGGTTTGCCAATGATCTTCTGGCGATCCTTGCCAGCCCGGCACGATCAGGTAACGAATCGACTCGCTGTGCATGGGTGTGCCCTCCTGCAACGTTTAACGGTGCTGAGCAGTATAGGCACGCGGTATATATAGGTTAAGGAATAAGAAGCTATTTATTAATAACCAAAAAGCCAGATGGGGTGAGCGACAAGCGGGGCTAGGGACGTGTGGATTTTTGCGCACAAAAAAAAGGCCGCACCCTGCCAAGGAGACGGCCAAAAAACAGGTATCAACCGCAAGCACCAAGCCAAACATCACTTGTCGCTTGCCGCTCAGCACTCACTCCTGCGCTAGCGCGCCGTAATCACCGACAACTTGGTAATCCCCGCGCGTTCGATAGACGCCATGGCTCGCGCCACTTCGCCATAGTTCACGCCGTCGTCCGCTTGCAGTTGCACGCGCACGTCCGGGTCTTTGGTCTTGGCGGCCTGCAGGTTGGTTTCCAGCAGGTCGGGCTGGATAGGGTCTTTGTTGATAAACAATTTGCCGCCGCCGTCGATGCTGACCACCAGCGGGTCTTTCTGCTCCACCGGGGCCACGGCCTCGGTCTTGGGCAGGTTGATCGGGATCGAGTTGGTCAACAGGGGCGCGGTGACGATGAACACCACCAGCAGCACCAGCATCACGTCCACCAGCGGCGTGACGTTGATCTCGCTCAGTACCTCATCGCTGTCTTGAGTGGAGAAGGCCATGTCAGGAGGCCTCCTTCACTTTGTGCGCGCCGGTGTGGGCCGCTTTGGTGAGCGTGGGGTGCAGCAGCACGCGGAACGAATTCTTTTGCGCCAGGCTGTAGAAGTCGTGGGCAAAGTCGTCAAGGTCGGCAGCCGTCAGCTTCAGGCGGCGCAGGAAATAGTTGTAGACCAGCACCGCAGGCACCGCGACGGCAATCCCCACGCCGGTTGCAACCAACGCGGCACCGATGGGGCCGGCCACGGTTTCGAGGCTGGCGGAACCGGCGGCGCTGATGCCTTTAAGGGCTTCCATGATGCCCCACACCGTGCCGAACAGGCCGATGAACGGCGAGGTACTGCCGATACTGGCCACCACGGCCAGGCCGGTTTCCAATGAGCGGCGCTCACGCACGATCTGCTGGCGCAGGGCGCGCTCGAGGCGGTCCTGGTGGTTGATGGCCTGGCTCAGGTCGGCGGCGTGCGGGGTGTCGCCCACCTGGATCGCCGCGTAACCGGCCTGGGCCACACGGGCTGCGGCGCCGGGCTGGGTGTCGGCCAGTTCGGCGGCAGCGTCGAGGCTCGACGCGGCCCAGAACTGTTTGTGGAACTTGCGATCCTGGTTCTTGAGGCGACCGAACTGGAACCCCTTGAGCAGGGCCAGGCCCCAGGTGGCGACCGAAAAGACCACCAGCAGCCAGATCACCGCGCCTTCGATGGATTCAGTTGGAGATGCTAATGCCATGATGTTTTCCCTCTGTGCAGAGCGCGGGGTGTGCAACACACCGCGCCTCAAAAAATTAATGAATCTTGAAATCGATCGGTACGCTCACCCAGCCGTCCTGAGCCACATCGCCCTGTTTGGCCGGCACAAAACTCCAGCGCTTCACGGCGGCCAGTGCGGCGTCGTCAAGTTGCTGGCGACCGCTGCTTTTCTGGACCTGGATTTCACCCGGCTTGCCGCTGGCCAATACGTGCACCCGCAACAACACCGTGCCTTCCCAGCCCCGGCGCTGAGCCAGTGACGGGTACTCGGGCGCCGGGTTCTTCAGGTACGCCGCGTTGGCCGACGCCGGGGTGACCGGCGCGGGCGAAGGCGGCGCTGGAGCCGGTGCCGGAGCAGGCGGCGCCGGTTGTGGTGGCGCGGGCGGTTGCTCGATCGGCTTGGGCGCAGGCTTGGGCTCGGGCTTTTGCACGGGCTTGGGCTTGGGGATCTTTTTGGGCGCAGGCTTGGCGGCCAATTCATCCACCACCGGCGGCGGTGGCTCGACCACGGGCGGTGGCGGCGGTGGCGGCACGGGCGGCGGCGGTTGCACCACCGGCGGGGCCGGCTGCGAGAACTCGATGGTCATTGGCGGAATTTCGGGCGGCACAATCGGCAGCACCGGCGTGGGCTTCTGGGCCACCCAGTAGATCACCGCACCGTGCAGCGCCAGCGCCAGCAGGCCGAGTAACAAGGCCTCGCGGCGCTTCAGGATGCCCTTGGGGGTTTTCTGCAACCGCAGTTGCCCCAACGGCGCACGATGCGTGCGGCCAAGGTCGACCAACTCACCACCCGGCGCCTGGCGCCATTGCGCCTCAGGTGCACTGGCAGCGGTCTGGACATTGCCCATTGATTAACTCCCCTACGTTCTTTAAGCAAAAAAACCGACAGTCCCGCCTGAAGCGGCTGTCGAGGGGTGAATCATCTGGCCTGGATGCTTATCTCTTAAAAGAATATTTGAAGCTTCATATAGAAGAATAATGAATATAAGAAACATACGGAAACGCAAAAGCCGCGTGATTCAAGGGCTGTAGCCAAGGCGAAAAATATCGATGCCTTAAAGGCATGAAAAATATTCGTGAAAGGCATCGATTTTGAGCGCGCAAAGCACCCGAAACCGCGGCATAGACGCTACCCAGGGTTGCTTTCGCACAGGGCCATCAACTCCTCCTGAAGCGTCTGCCCCGCCGCGCCCTGCCCGCTGCGGCCGTACAACGCCAGCCGCACGCCCTGCACCACCGGCAGGCCGCTGTCGGCACCCAACACCCGATGCCCGCGTTGCACCACACGCACCGGCAAGAGGCTGATACCCAAGCCCGCCGCGACCGCCGAACACACACTGGCCAAACTCGCGCTGCTGTAACCAATGCGCCAGCGCCACCCGCCCACTTCCAGGTGGTGCAGCATTTCGTTGCGGTACAAACCGCCCACGGGGAATGCCACCAGTGGCAGCGGGTCGCGCGCCAATGCCGGCGTGCGGCGGCTGTCCACCCAACACAGCGGCTCGGGCCAGGACGCCAGGCAGTCGTCACTGTCGCCCATTTGCTTGACCAGCAGCACGTCGAACTCACCGGCACGGTACTGGCGCAGCAATTCGGGGCCCAGGCCGCTGGTGACCTCCAGGCGTACCCGCGGGTAGGCCCGCACAAAACCCGAAAGCAACGGCATCAGGCGCTCGGCGGCAAAGTCCTCGGGCACGCCCAAACGCAGCACGCCGTCGCTCTGTTGATTGATCAGGACCTCCGCCGCTTCCTCGTGCAGCGCCAGGATCCGCCGGGCGTAGGCCAACAGGCGCTCGCCCTCGGCGGTGGCGACCACGCGGCGCTGGTCGCGGTCGAGCAGCTGGCACGCCAAGGCGTCCTCCAGACGGCGGATCTGCTGGCTCACGGTGGATTGGGTCAAGTGCAGCCGCTCGGCGGCGCGGGTGAAATTGCCGCAATCGGCCACGGCCATGAAGCTGCGCAGCAACACAGGGTCGAACATTCGGCTCACCATCACGTTTGCCACTGGTTGGCATGGTTATATTTAATTTCAGCATACTTGGGTGGCTGGCCATACTGCACGCCTCACCCTGCTAAGAATTTCCCATGACACTTAACAAATCATTGGCCGGCTGGGGCCTGCTGATGGTGCTGGGCCTGAACTTGCGGCCCCTGCTCAGTTCCATCAGCCCGCTGCTGGGCGAGATCCGCCAAGCCACCGGCCTGAGTTTCCAAAGCAGCGCCCTGCTCACCAGCCTGCCGGTGATATGCATGGGCCTGGTGGCGCTGGTGGGGGTGCGCGTAGAGGCGCGCCTGGGCGAACGGCGCGGTATTGCACTGGGCTTGATGATGATTCTGTCGGCGTGCCTGGTGCGCTGGCTGTTCGGCCAGGCATCGGCATTACTGACCACCGCCCTGCTCGGCGGCGCGGGGGTGGCGCTGATCCAGGCGTTGGTGCCGGCGATGATCAAGCGTGAGTTTCGTCAGCGCGTGCCGTTGGCGATGGGGGTGTATTCGGCTTCGCTGATGGGGGGCGGCGGGTTGGCGGCGCTGCTGAGCCCCGTGGTGGCCACGCAGTTTCAACAGTGGCAGGCCGGGCTCGGTATCTGGTTGCTGCCTGCGCTGGGCGCGTTGCTGCTGTGGGCCTGCCTGCCGTTGGGGGCGCCGAAAAGTGCCCAGGTGGCGCCCACATTCAAGGGGCTGCGCAACCGGCGAGCCTGGTTGCTGGCGCTGTATTTTGGCCTGGTCAATTGCGGCTACATGAGCCTGGTGGCGTGGTTGCCTGCCTTCTATCAGCAGTTGGGCTGGGGCGTGTTGCCGAGCGGTTCGCTGTTGGCCTACATGACGATTTTCCAGGTGAGCGCCGCACTGCTGATGCCCGCGCTGGCGCAACGCGGGATCGACCGTCGACCGCTGCTCGGCATCAGCCTGCTGGCCCAACTCATGGGCTACCTCGGCCTGCTGATGGCGCCCGCGCATCTGCCCCATGTGTGGGTGGCACTGGCGGGCTTTGGCCTGGGCGCCTGCTTTGCCCTGAGCCTGCTGCTGACCCTGGACCACCGCCGCGACCCGCGCGAGGCCGGGCAACTGGCGGCGTTCGTGCAGGGCGTGGGCTTTTTGATCAACGCAGTATCGCCGTGGCTGACCGGCTGGCTGCGCGAACTCACCGGCAGCTTTAACGCCGCCTGGGCAGTGCTCGCGGTGACGGCGGTGGCGATGCTGCTGGTGACGCGGCTGTTCAGCCCGGCCACCTATCGCCACGGCTCAGAAGTCGTAGCGCCCGGTCACGCCTAGGGTACGCGGCGTGCCCAGCAGGCCTTCGTAGCCGCCGTTCCCGGCGGTCCACAGGGTGGTGTAGTAGGTTTTGTCGAAGGCGTTTTTCAGCCATAGCGAAACATCCCACTGCCCTTGCTGATAATTCCCACGAAGGCCGGTGGAAAGGTTGACCACCGCATAGCTGGGGATCTGACCGTAGGTGGAGTCTTCCACCGTGCCCACCGCGCTGGACCGAAACGCATAGCTGGCGGTGACGTAGGGCTCGAAGCCGTTATCCAGGTTCCATTTGTATTCGCCGTTGGCATTGGCGATCCACTTGGAGGCGCCTACCACGGGATGCCCGGTCAAATCACACGAAGCGGGCGCTCCCGGACGCAGGCTGACTTCCGGCGGGCACGGTGCGTTGCTGTACGACAGGTAGCGCACATCGTTGTAGGAGCCATTGAGGTTCAGCGTCAGACCTTTGATGGGCACCAGGGTGCTTTCCACTTCCACGCCCCGCGAGCGTACGGAGCCTGCGTTGGTCAGGTACTGCACGCGGTTGGTATCGTCGTAAGCGTTGGTCTGGTAGCCGTTGACCTGGGTCCAGAACAGGTTGGCGTTGAGCTGCAGGCGGCGGTCCCACAGGGTGCTCTTGAACCCCAGCTCGGCGTTGTTGGCCCGCTCGGTGCCGATCAACAGCGAATCGGCTCCGGCCGTGGGCGCAGAGCCCACAGCCAGGTTGACCCCGCCGGACTTCTCGCCGTGGGACAGGGTTGCGTAGCCCAGCAGGTTGTCGGTGAAGTGATAGCTGAGGTTGAGCAGGCCGGACGGGCTGGTGCTGTATTGGTTGAGGTCGCCGGAGTCATAAGCCCCCGCGCGGCCACGCCGTGCCGTGGCCGCGGCGCCGCTGACCGCATCACCGCCCACGGCTGCATCGCGGCTGACCCACGCGCTTTTTTGCTCGTAGCTGCCGCGCACCCCAGCGGTGAAATCCAGGCGTTCAGAAAGGTGCCAAGTGCCCTGTGCGAACAAGGCAAAACTGTCGGTACGAATGTGCCCGTTGCCAAGGCTGGTGACATTGTTCAGGGCGCCCGTGGGGGTGCCATTCCAGATGTCGGCCTTGGGGCCGTAATAGGCGAAGGATTGGTTGTCCAGATCGGAACCGAAATAATAGGCGCCGAGCACGTAGTCAAACAAACCGCCGGCGGGCGAGGCCAGGCGAAATTCCTGCGACCATTGCTTGTCTTGCACCGATACCCCGGCGTTGTAGCTGGCGGGCACGTTGAGGCCGTCGTCGTTGCGCGGGGTGAAATTCCACCAGCGGTACGCGCTGACCGAGGTCAGGGTGAAGTCGCTCGGCAGGGTCCAGTTGGCCTCCAGCGAGGTGCCTCCCTGAAACACGGTGACGTGCTGGTCGCTGTCCAGGTTGACCTGACGGTGGGTGCCGTCCACCAGCGTCGCGCCAGCGGCAGCCGCCCGCGAGGCGTACAGATTGGTGCCGTTAATGGTCGGCCCGGTGCTGTAGAGCACGCGGGTGCCGGCGCTGGAATCTTCTTCGTTGTAGTCGCCGATCCAGCGCAGGTTGAAAGCATCGTTGGGCTTGTACAGCAGTTGCCCACGAAAGCCCTGGCGTGAGCCGCCGTTGAGGTCGTGGCCGTTGTAGTCATTCTTGATATCGCCGTCGCTGCGGGTGCGATAGGCCGAAAAACGTCCCGCCAGGTCCTCTGTGAGCGGGCCGGAAATCGTACCCTTGGTCTGGAAGTATCCGTCTTCGCCCAGCGACGTTTCGACGCTGCGCTCGGGGGTGAAACTCGGCGCACGGGTGCTGATGTTGATCACCCCGGCAGTGGTGTTCTTGCCGAACAGCGTGCCTTGCGGGCCGCGCAGGACTTCGAGTTGCTCGATGTCCATGAGGTCGAACACCGCCATGCCCGGGCGGCCTAGGTAGACGTTGTCGATGTACAGCCCCACGCTGCCCTCCAGCCCGTCACTGGCCGGGTTGTTGCCCAGGCCGCGAATCGACACGCTGGACTGGCGCGCATGCATATACGCCACGTTGACGCTGGGCACCAATTGCTGCAAATCCTGAATGCGGTACACCCGCTGGCTCTCCAGCGCCTGCCCGCCGATCACGCTCATGGGCGTGGGCACCGCCTGGGCGCTTTCGGTGCGGCGGCGGGCCGTCACGGTGACTGTCTCCAACTGCCCGCTGGCGCCCTCTTCCGCGCTTTTTACCGCGGGCGTCACCTCGGCCGCCTGGCTCGTTGACCACCCTGCGCAACCCGCCAACAGCAAGGCCAGCGGCAAGCGTTTAAGCGGCCAGTTGGACGGTGACACGGGGGGTTTCGACAGGTTCATCGGCGGCTCCAGGATCAGGAAAAATGCCAGAACGCATATTCCCAAAGGCTATTTATTTATGTTTTTACAAACTTTTACTGCATAAGAGATTGCCTTTATAAGGAGTCCACCGGATGCATAGCCAATGCATTTGCCCGATATTTTCAATGTGAAAAATGCATATCGACCTGCGCCAACTTCGTCACTTCATCGCCCTCGCCGAACACCGCAGTTTTGTCGCGGCGGCGCTCACCGTGAACCTTTCGCAATCGGCGTTCAGCCGTAGCATCCAGGCACTGGAGTTGAGCGCCGGTTGCCAGTTGGTGGACCGTGGGCGCAAGGACCTCGCGCCCACCAAACAAGGCCTGGTTCTGCTTGAACACGCGCGAAGACTGGTCAGCGGCGCCCGCCAGCTGGCCAACGAGATCAGCCAGTTCAACACTCTGGAGGCGGGCGAAGTACGCTTCGGCTGCGGCCCTGCCCCCGCTGCCGGGCTTGTGCCACGGGCCATCGGCAGTTTCATCGGCCGCTACCCCAAGGCTCGCGTGCAGTTCCAGGTGGACGACTGGCAAAGCCTGAACAAACGCCTGCTCAGCGAAGAGTTCGAGTTCTTCGTGGCCGACACCCGACACTTCGAAGCCCACCCCGACTACCACACCCACCGCCTGCGCCCGCGCAAATGGCACTTCTGCTGCCGCGCCGGGCACCCCTTGGCGGCCCAGCCCAGCGTCACCGCCGCCGAGCTGATGAGCTACCCCATGGCCGTGACGATTCGCCCGCCGAACCTGCGCAAAGTGATCGTCGACCTCAGTGGCCGGCCCGACTACCTTCCCAACGTCGAATGCGAAAACGGCTACAGCTTGCTGGGCGTAGTCCTGCGCTCCGACGCCATTGGCATCGTCAGTGCCAACAGCGACGTGCTGCACATGGCGCGGGGTGAGCTGGTGTGTTTGCGCGTTGAAGGGTTGGCCGAGGAACGGGAGGAGCGGTACACGCGTTATGGGATTGTCAGCCGGGCGGGGTATCGGTTGTCGCCCTTGGCCCAGGCGATGATCGAGGAAGTAAAGGCGGTGGATGAGCAGGATGAGGACGGGTGGGTGTTGGAGCATTTTGCCGTTTAGAGCAGTGATAACTTATGGCCATTATGCGCAACTAGTTGCGCACTAAACTGTGGATAACCCTGTGCATACATTTAGGCAGGTCATGCCCATAAAGACTTCCAGGCAAGTGCGCAAGAAGTTGCACAGCAGTGCGCAACTTCTTGCGCACTTTTT
>NZ_JBSVWN010000097.1:0-9938 GCF_054071325.1 Pseudomonas sp. SDO5215_S409
CGCCTACAGGGCGCCTTCGGTTGGTTCAGTTACACCACTTCCAGGGACACGATCCGAGTGTCGCGCAGTGTTTCTCCCACGCCAACCACGCACCTAGCCTGCGCGAAGCGGTGCCCTCGGCAAGATTTCACGCAGCATGAGAACGCGCAGCGGCCAATACGAGCAGGGCTCACGCATTAGATGCGGGGAAATCCCGTATCACATCGCCAGGGCACTTTGTCACCGGCAGACGCAAACCACGTAAAGGTGATCCCGAGCGTTCACGACGCCGCTGCTACGCTCTCTCGAAACACAGAAAACCACCATGACGGAGACCAAACTGATTACAAGCCTGTTCGACCGCCTCAATCAAAACCAGCTCGCCCTGGGCGCCGCATTGGATCAGCGCTCCAAGTGGATCGAGCCGCGCGGATCAGCAGACCTTGCCAACAAAGTGTGCGGCGTGCCGGAAACGCTCGACGAGAATCTGGTGCTTTTTCGCCAGGGCAGTACAGCGCTAACCGTCGCGGCAGTCTGGGCCAATCGTGAGGAGGCCAATAATTCTGGACAGTTCTGGATAGATAGCGCTGCGGCACGCGACCTGAATCATCCCGGGATTCATAGCAACCGAGGGCTCCGACAGATTGGCGTAGCAGGCCGGATGGCCACCACGTCCAGAATTAAAGGTGGTGCCACAGCGAGCGGTTCCGAGAGCCGAATCGGACGTCTGATTGATACACACCGGCACCCGAAATGATCGCACTCAAACGCAATCTGTCCGAATACTCGGAGAGCGAATTTCTTGAATTGATTAAAGAAATCTGTAGCGCCGCAGGCACCGACGACTATCAAGACGAGTTGCTGGAAAACTTCATTGAGGTAACGGGTAACGCTGCCGCCTCTGACTGGATTTATTACCCAGAGAACGGTGAAGACGATTCGCCTGAAGGCATTTTGAAAATCGTAAAGGCTTGGCGCGCAGCGCAGGGCCTCGAAAGCTTCCAAGAGTAGAAATATACAAGTGTGCTTCGACAAATCGCAGGCCATCATCACCCACCTCTCGCAGAACGCATCACTGCACAAACCTTCTAGCCTCATCCGCCCATTTGTGGATTACTGGCCACAGCCCACCACCGTATTCACGCCATGAGCAAATGGATCGACCTTGCCTTCGACCGGGAAACCGGCATCGAAACCCTGCACGCGCATTTCGCGGGGCACGCGCATGCCTATGATCCGCACTGGCACGAAACCTACCTGATCGGCTTCACCGAGCAAGGCGTGCAGCGTTTCAACAGCCGTCGGGTGCGGCACGACAGTACGCCGGGCAAGGTCTTCATGCTTGAACCGGGCGACATCCACGACGGCGACGCGCCAAGCCCCGACGGGTTCACCTACCGCATGCTGTACCTGCAACCGGCGTGGCTCGAACGGGCCCTTGATGGCTTGGCGCTGCCCGGTTGCGCCGCTGGATTGCCGAGCATCGGCAGCGTGCTCCACGACGATCCCGAGCTGGCTCGGGCCACGTTGTTCGCGTTCAATGCGCTGCATAAACAGGACGTGCGCATCGTGCGCGACGCGGCCCTGGATATGTTGCTGGAACGGCTGGCGGTTCACATGTATCGCCGACCGCAACCCGCCGCCGTATCGCGCGCGCCAATGATTGCCCGACAGGCGCGCGATTACCTGATGGCTTACCACGAACAGGACATCAACCTGCACACCCTGGCCGAAGCCTGCGGCACCGACCGTTTTCGGTTGACCCGGGCGTTCAAGGCGGCCTACGGATTGGCGCCTCACGCCTGGTTGATCCAGTTGCGCCTCATTCGAGGTCGCCAGATGCTCGCTGCGGGGGTGCAGCCCGTGGAAGTCGCCACCCGGCTTGGTTTCGCCGACCAAAGTCATCTGGGGCGCTGGTTCGTACGGGCCTACGGTATGACGCCGGGCGCTTATCAGCAGCGGGCGATTGGCGCGAGTCGGCGCTGAACAAACATTCAAGACCGCCACACCCCATCCCCACCACAGTAGGCCCTGACTTCATACAGGGCCGTACCATGCTTGCGTTTATTCTCTTTGCCTTCGTCGCCTCGATCACCCCGGGGCCGACCAACCTGATCGTCCTCAGCACCAGCGCCCGGCGCGGCTGGCGACCGTGCCTGCCGATCATCCTCGGCGCGGGGGCGGGTGCAGCTTCATTGGTGTGGGTTGCCGGCACGGGCGCCAGCACGCTGATGCTGCCCGGCGTACGCCCGGTGATCAGTGCCCTCGGCTTGTGCTGGATGCTGTGGCTGGCGTGGCAAATCTTCAACGCGCCCGTGACCGCCATCGACCCGCAGGCGGGAGAGGCAACGTCTGAGCTGAGCTTGCTCGGCGCAGCCGTGTTGCAATGGGTGAACCCCAAGTCGTGGTTCATGGCCATTGCCGTGATCAGCGTGTTTACCGCACAAGGGCAAGGGCTGAATGCGTTGTGCCTGGCGTTCTTTCTGGTGTCGCTGCCGTCCCTGGCGATCTGGGCGCTGCTGGGTCGCGGCGCGGCGCGCTGGCTCAGCAATCCGGTGCAGTTGCAATGGCTGAACCGGATTCTGGCAGTGCTGTTGGTGGTTTCATCGGCGAGTACGCTGTTGCGTGGATGATGTGATAGTTGCTCTTCGGTCTTTGGCGCGAGCGTCGCGCCTTGTCTAAGGCCTGGTGCAGGGGCTGGGTTTGGGTGACATGGCCGTTTTTTATATCTCATGCATAAAAGTGGGCTGGATAGAGACTATTCAGACGCCGCTTGGACGTCTGCGTTACTACGTAAAAACCGCCAGCGCTTGGCGAGTCAGCAGACCTGAAACTTGCGTCGGAACGCGATTTGCGCGCTGGTTCTGATCGTCAAACCCGCTCGAAAACGTTTTTACACCGCCTCGGCCAAACGCTGTCGGTGGGGGCAGCCCTTTACTTCACTTTTTGATTAAGTCTTACGCAAACTTAACGAATTCCATAAAAAATCGACGAGATATAGCATTCGATCACGCACTGCATTTACCGAATGCTCGTGACGGGACAGCGCCCTCGCCCCCTCTTTTTACCGCGGGCCGGCTTACTTACTTTTACTCAAATAAAGAGAAACGTCATGAAGCTTAAAAACAAAGTAGCTTTCATTACCGGCGGCACGTCAGGTATCGGCTTGGAAACAGCAAAATTATTCCAAGCGGAAGGGGCGAATGTTGTACTGGTTGGTTCGAACGCTGAGCGTTTGGAGGTCGCTGGCAATGAACTTAATGGCAACGCTCTATTGATTCAAGCTGACCTGCGCAAGGTATCTGAGATCGAACGCGCCGTCGAAGAGACCCGTACAAAGTTCGGTCGAATCGACATTGTTTTTGCAAATGCTGGGGCCACTACTGTCGCTCCGCTGGCTGCGGTCACACCGGCGTACATCAACGACAACCTTGCCCTGAATTTCACGGGAACATTTTTCACGATCCAAAAGACGGTCCCTCTGATGAGTCAGGGCGGCAGCATTATCGTGACAACCTCTTTCCTGAACACCATAGGCTTTCCGGGCCTGTCGATTCTGGCCGCGACCAAGGCCGCAACTCGCTCTCTGGTTCGTACACTGGGCGCTGAATTGGCACCGCTGGGCATCCGTGTCAACGCTGTCAGCCCAGGCGCCATCGCGACGCCTTTCTACAGCAAGATCGGCCTGCCTGAAGACGTACTTTCCCAAGTCGCGGCCACTGTTACAGATAAGGTAGCGCTTAAGCGTTTCGGTAATCCCGCAGAGCTGGCGAAGACCGTATTGTTTTTGGCCAGCGAAGATTCGTCCTACACTACGGGGACCGAAATGGTGGTGGATGGTGGCCTGACGCAGTTTTAGTCTGCGGCTGCCGCGCCATAGAAGGATTCAAAATCGAGCGTCACGACCTAGCACTAACATTTCTTCTGCATTTTATTGGGGGCGCCACGTGGACCGATTGGATGCGATGGCAATGCTGGTGTCTTCAGCGGATGAAGGCAGTTTGTCGGCGGCTGCCAGAAAGCTGAACATACCCGTCGCAACGCTCACGCGGAACGTCAACAACCTTGAAACACTGGTGGGTACAAAGCTGCTGATAAGAACGACGAGAAAGCTCGCGTTTACTGATGCAGGTCTTGAGTACGTTGCAACCGCCAGGCGAATTTTGGAGGACGTGAGCGAATTGGAAAGGCGCGCCGCTGGCGAGTTTACGACCCCTCGGGGAGAACTCGTCGTCAGCTCGCCCGTACAAATCGCTCGCTTGCGGGTGCTTCCTGTCATCAACCAGTTTCTCGAACTCTATCCCGAGATTCGAATCCGGTTATTGCAGTCTGATCGCATTATTGATTTGGTCGATGTGCACGCCGACGTCGCCATCCGTGTCGGGCACTTGCGGGACAGTAACTTGGTCGCTAAACAAGTGGGCTCATTAAGGGTCGTGATGGTAGCCAGCCCGGCTCTTTTGGATAAATATGGTTGGCCTGAAACGCCTGAAGACTTGCAGGCGTTTCCCTGCGTTGTATTCGACAGCCCCAGTCTTTCGCCCTGGCGCTATCGCCGTCAGGATGACGGAAAAATCTGCGCCATCAACCTCGTGCCCAGGTTACTGGTTTCCTCACCCGATGCCGCTGTTGATGCCGCTATTAATGGGATCGGTGTTACGTCAATTCTTGAACACGATGTGTATGAAGCGGTGAAGGCTGGGAAACTAAAATACGTTCTTCAAAAATTTGAAGTTGAACCTATTCCGGTTCACGTGGTTTTTCTATCTCGAGATGCAATGCCTGCCAAGTTACGCCGATTTATTGATTATGCTGTACCCACACTTCGGGCATTGCTGGCCGAATTTGGCCACACACCAGGTGAAACTTAATAAATCCCGGCAACTTATCAAAAAAACATTATGAGTGCTCGCCAACTCAGAACAGTCAGCTGGTTATTCCTTTGTCAAGGTTAGTGGGCACTGGCATCTAATCACTTCTTGATCAAATGTTGTTCGCTTTTACGCAATACCCCTTCAAATCAGTTAACTGCATGATCGAACTGTTCGTAAAACGAGCTGTGCGTCATCCCTTTTGCTGAATTTTCGTCGTTTATGACTCCCCATAAGAGGCCGTTGAAATGAAACTCAAGACCAAGATCGCATTCTTTACTGGCCGTACCTCGCAGGGCTGCTTGCGCTTGACTAAGTTAGCCGTGCTGGGTGCGTGTGCTGGACTCATTTTTCAGACTCCAGCCCAGGCACAGATAGCGATAAGCAATAATGCGCTTCCCCTGAGCAGCGCCATCATTGCAGCCCAAACGGCGGTAGATACTTGCAAGGCTAATGGCTACGACGTCACAGCGACAGTCGTCGACGTGTCGGGAACGCCGCAAGTTGTTCTGCGCGGTGACCATGCGGCGATTAGCACCAAGGACAGCAGTTTTCGCAAAGCCTATACGGTGGTGACGATGGGCCCCATCTTCAACGTAGACACCACCAGCGGCTTTATCGGTGTGCTGTCCAAGTACCCGCCCCTGGTGGCGCAATCGCTAGCCAGTACCCCTAACGTCACCGCGTTGCCCGGTGGCGTAGCCTTTCAAATGAATGGCGAAACTGTTGCGGGGATTGGCGTCGGGGGCTCACCAGGTGGTGACAAGGACGAAGTCTGTGCCCAAGCAGGCGTAGCCAAGGTAGCGCGGCTTGTGAAGAAATAAGTCCGCATTGTGCTGCATCAGCAGGAGGAACCCAGGTTTGGCAAGCAGGGACGTTTCGGTCGGGTGGGTGTTTATCATCTCACCCGGCCTTTAACTGGGAAATTGCACCGTACCTGACCAGTCGGTTGCATGAGACTTGACCCGATACTTTGAATGAACGCCTCAGCGCGTCAGAATTTGCTCGCGGCCGATTGTGGCAACCTCCGGAATCACTCCACGCACTTTTTTGGCGTGATACGGATACGTTCAGGCCGGTTTCCACCGCTTTGCACGTCGGTGTTCAACGCAGGTTCCTGGTGTGTGCTCAATTCGATGGGGTATGGCCCGGTCTGCGCGAGAGCTGCCTGTGTTTGAGCGATAAAAGCTTCGTGGTTTCGTGTATAGAAGATCCACCGCCGCTGGTTCCCACCGGTCATCGTGCAGATCCACTTCGCTAGCCCTTTACCCTGCACCGCCGGCAGTATCAGCCTCTCCATTTCATCCATCCGCACACGATCTCGGGGTGCAGGCATGCCCCCCGTGGAGGCGTATTTCCAGGTGACCCGGACCTTGAAAGGTAGCGCCCGATTTTCAGTCACCGATATCGAACCCACGCCCTTGTAGAACTGGGGGACCGTCGTATCTGGAAAGTCGGAGGGCTGGTAAGAATTGTCGCCAAATTCGGCTATTTTCATCTGCCGGGAATAAACGCCCGTATCGTCGAGAAGCGCTCTGAGAGCCTCCTGCTTGCTGGCCTCGCGATCAGCCACACAATTATCGTACGGCACGCTTTTAGGCGGGCCCGTATCCAGGCATGGGTCGCGCTCGACCGGCGGCGGCGAATTGGATGGGGAACTGGAGCAGCCGGCAATAAAGACGCTGGCCAGCGCCAACAACCGGAGCCGGTTATGAACGCTTGTCTGGTGTGGACCGAAGCGTTTGCCGCCTTGGTCTTGCCCGCAAAAGTTTGCTGTGGCGTACCGCACGCCGTGGTCAGGCTCTATCAAAGGGCGTTCGGATCTTTCAGTGGCCATTGGTGTTTTTCCTTCAACTCGCGACTTCGTCCTGAAGACCCGTCTTATCCGCTAGCCGCTAAATGGCGGCGCACAGAGTAATGGCTAAATAATGGCGCTTATTCTGCCAGATAGGTTCAGTGACGGCGACAGATGGAAGAGGTCATGGCGCCGACCGCAACACCTTACATAACAAGTTCAGGAAAGAGCGTTGACTAGACGGTGACCTGAGGTTGGCCATATCACTGAGATCAGTGGCCCGGCCATGGGCAACTCAATGATCACTGAGGCTTCGGCTAGCCGTTTAGGTGCGCCCCTCAGCGGGACCGATGCCGATAGCGACGCTGTGGCGGGCGGGGCAAGTCCAGGCCGATCAGCCATTACGCACCGAAACAATGACCACGTGCCTCTTGTAAACATGAATAATCGATAAATACTTATAGTCAACGATGCCGTTCAAATATCAGCAGAAGATTATCCGTCAACCTCGTCCGGTCTAAGCACCTCACGCGTGAACAATCTCGACTCCGAAGCCTCGGTCTTGAATGAAGGTGTACAGCGGGTCAGCTTTACGAGAAGTGCATCTAAGATGCGCACGTTGTTAAGCGTCACCCGCCGTTTCACCGACAGGCCCTATTATTCGGCAGGTACCGACAGGGGCGTGCCTTTTGTCCCGGCATAGAAAACAATCAATGTAGCACCGGTGTCACCACTGACGCCTTTGTGCACAGAGTTCAGTGTTTCCGCTAACGCGCCACCTTCACGCGCTATGACTTGCTCACCCGTGACCTTATTTATTAACGTTAATGACCCTTTGATAAGATATCCGACACTGGGAATAGTATGCGTGTGCCAATCCAGGCTTGTATGAGGTGGAATCTCGACTTTAATCACCGAGAGCTCTGGTTGAGCACGAGGGTAGTCGGTTAATGGTACACCGTCCCAAGAACGATCGGTCACCAGTATTTTTTCAAACTTGAGCTGTTGCACACCATCGTTTTTTTCGGCTGCCATAGAAAAACCTGTCATGACCAAAGAAATCAATGCAAAAAACAGAGCCTTGTTCAGTACCACCCAATGACCCCGACCAAAACTTTTTAGTCTCATCGCCACCGCCCTCTGCGCGAGGAGATTAATCGACACCACGCCCAAAGCACATTCACTATTTGGCCGCCTGTTCAATTATCTTCGTTACTGCCTCAGGGTGCGTAACCATCACTACATGTGAAGCACCTTTAACAACAGTATTGGAGATTGAATGCACTCTATTGGCCATCCAATCGAAGGCTGCGACCGGGATGTTTTTATCCTTCCCTCCGTAGATAAACCATGAGGGAATCGTCTTCCAGGCCGGTATTCCGGAGGGTTCAGACAAAGCCGAATCTTTTATAGGCCTTTGCCCAGCAGCCATTAAGGCCGCTTGTTCCTCAGGAACGTCTGCTGCAAATTGCGCTTGGAATTTTGACGATTGAATATATAAATCATTTGAACCATCCTGAAGCGGCACTGGCGGAGACAGTGTGGGACCAAGTGTACTTCCCGGAAACTTTGAAGCCAGGTCGATTGATGTCTCTCCCTGGTCGGGTGCAAACGCTGCTACATAAACAAGTGACTTTACATTTTCGTGGCCCAACGCAGCGTTCGTGATCACCGTTCCACCGTAGGAATGGCCCACCAAGACCACCGGCCCTTTAATAGCGTTAATGAGTTCGGACACATAAGCAGCATCATTCTTGACGCCCCTTAGTGGGTTGGCTGCGCCGATCACCGTATACCCATCCTTGTGCAACAGTTTCGTCACGCCATCCCAACTGCTTGAGTCTGCAAACGCACCGTGCACCAGCACAATAGTCGGCTTAGGGACGGCCGAAAAAGCAGACACTGACAATGCCAACATTATTGGAGCAACCGCCGCCACCCAGCAAGTTGAAATACGCATATTGATTATTACCTCGCTATTTATAGTTAATCTCTGTTGCCGTGACCAAACGCTTCACACCGTAAATAAAACTTCTTGAATTCTTTATTTTTCATGCTAGGTTGTGAAGCGTGGATATTGACAAACTCAGAGTCAAAAAATGACAAATAAAAAACTGCTGAACATTGGCGTAGGCATCCTGGACTACCCTGGCTCAACAAAAGCAGTTATTTTTGGGTTAACTGATATGTTCGAGATTGCCAATCAACAGTCTCAGCTATTAGAAACGCCGTCACTTCATTGCCTGAAGGTGCGTACATTTGACTTACCCTTATTAACGCTCCCAGCCTCTTCTCTTAACACTGACGAGGAAAAGCTTTCCATTTTAATTATACCGCCCACTCGAAACACACTACCTGAAGACGCACAGATGTCGGTATTGTTGGCGTGGATACGTCACCAACATGGAAACGGTGCAATGATCGCGTCTGTGTGCGGCGGTGTTTACTTATTAGCGGCTTCAGGTTTGGCGGCAGGTCGGGAAATCACAACTCACTGGGCACACCGCGATGTGCTTCAAGCCCAATACCCCGACGTCACGGTCAATACTGAACAGCTGATTATAGATAACGGGGACATATTGACCGCAGGCGGCTTAATGGCCTGGACGGACATTGGACTGCTTTTGATTGATCGCTTTTTGGGCACCGAGGTCATGGTTTCAACCGCACGATTCATGATCATAGATCCTGCCCAGAGAACGCAGCAGCCTTATGCTGGATTCTACCCGAAGCTGGGCCATGGTGACGCTGCTGTTCTTAAGATCCAACACCTCATCCATCAACTTGGCGGGCAAGGTATAAATGTTTCCGACATGGCTGACAGTGCGAATTTAAACTTACGAACTTTCCTTCGTCGCTTTTACCAGGCCACCGGCTTTAACCCGGGCGAATATTGCCAACGGTTTAGAGTTTCAGCCTCCCGAAATATGCTCATCAACCCGAAAAGCACAATCGAACAGGTAGCCTGGAAATGCGGCTACCATGACGTCAGCGCCTATCGAAAGATATTCAAACGCTTTATGGGTATAAGTCCAAGCGAATACCGAAGCCGCTTTTTATTGAGTCTGTAGTGGTCAACTGATCCCGGACACGACGTTAAGTTTTTTCTCGGCCTGAGCTGGCGCCAGACCAGCGTTGAATTGATGTGGCCGAATCCAGTTGTACCGATGCATCAGATAATGGCTGATGTCTCGGTGCGCTTCTCGGGTCGTCATGTAGCCCACGGTCGGTATCCATTCGATCGTGTCCCTGGAAGTGGTGTAACTGAACCAACCGAAGGCGCCCTGTAGGCG
>NZ_JBSVWN010000098.1:0-9530 GCF_054071325.1 Pseudomonas sp. SDO5215_S409
CGTTTGAAGTGTAGACGAATTACTCAGAAATTTATTTCGCGAACAGCACACTAGGAGCGGCCAGCATCAGCCAAAGTCAGGCATCCGTGAATGTCCACTTCCGGCCAAAAGCGGTCGTTCGACCACTAGCGTCATCATCAATTCGCTCGACTCCAGCATTTACAAGGTGACGTGTTGAGCCTGGGGCAATAGCGACCACTCAGCTATCGAAGTCTTGGTGCGGCAACTGTTCGACATTTCAAATATAAAAATCTGGGGATTTTGGGGTGGTGACAAAAAATGCACAAAAAATGTCCGAAAACCATCACAGCTATCGCTTCGAAAAAAAACCATAACTCCTAAAATTTACTCGTTGGTAGTGAAAAAAATCACTGGTACTGCCGGTTACAGCTGCCGCCGAAGAAGCCGTCGGCGCAATCAGCCTTGAGCCCAAACTACCTATTTTTCGGAGTAAAGCATGAGTGCATCACAAAAAGTTGTCGTCGTTACTGGCGCGTCGCAAGGCATCGGCGCTGAAGTCATGAAGGCATTTCGAAAGCTCGACTACCGCGTCGTCGCGACCTCTCGCACGATCAAGCCGTCGGACGATCCGAACATCCTGGCGGTAGCAGGTGATATCGGTGATCCGGTGACCGCCCAGCGCGTCATTTCCGAAGGTGTCGCGCGATTTGGTCGGATCGACACGCTGGTGAACAACGCCGGTATATACATCGGCAAACCTTTCACCGAGTACACCACCGAAGACTACAACGCTGTCATGAACGTGAATATGGCTGGCTTCTATCACATCACCAAACTGGCCATCGCCGAAATGGAAAAGCATTCGAGCGGCCATGTGGTCACTGTTACCGCCAGCATCGACAACGGCATCAGTGGTGCGCATATGGCACTGGCGGCGATGACCAAGGGTGGTTTGAACGCTGTCACCAGAGCGTTGGCAATTGAATATGCCCAGCAGGGCATACGCGTGAACGCCGTCGCGCCGGGTGTCACCAAGACGCCTATGCATCCCGCGGAATACCACGACATGCTGGGCAGTTTCCATCCGCTGGGCCGCATGGGCGAAGCTAGCGAAGTCGCCAGCGCCGTCGTATTCCTGGACTCAGCAGAGTTCATCACGGGAGAAATCCTGCACGTTGACGGTGGCCAGAGCGCCGGTCGGTAAAGGTCGCCAACGAAGCCCTTTGCGTCAAACGCGAAGGGCTCCCCATGACTCTTTGTGCAAGGGACAAACTTTAATGTTTCGGGCTCAGTTCACCCCTAACAAAGACTGATTTGCCCGCCCTCCTTTTCGCAGCCGCTAGCCGCGCCTTCCCTGAACCGCCGAAAAAACATTCCCACCGAGGGGAGTGTCCGACTTAGTCGTTCCGTTGCGTTAGCAGGAAGACGTTTATTTAGATTCAGGCTTGCATGTTTCTGCATGTCTACAGGAAACAAGATGCGTACAACCTTAAACCCGACGTCGATGCACAGGTCACTGGCGGTGATGCTAGCCAGCAGCTTCGCTTTTATCATCGTCCAACTGGATGTCACCATCGTCAATGTCTCACTACCCAAGTTGCGCGAGGAGCTGGGGGCCGAAGTCAGCGCCCTGCAGTGGGTGATCGATGCCTACACGCTGGGCTTTGCCACGTTTCTGCTGTCGGCCGGGGTGATGGGCGATAAATTCGGCTCCAAGCGCATGTTCCTGGGGGGCTTCGCCCTGTTTACGCTGGCCTCCATCGCCTGCGCGATGGCACCTTCGGTGATGGCGCTGAGCGTGGCGCGGGCCGCGCAAGGGGTAGGCGCGGCGTTGCTCGTACCCAATTCACTGGCCATCCTCAATGCCACCTATGGCCATGATAAAAACAGGCTGGCCAAGGCGATCGGTTGGTGGACGGCGGCCGGCGGCGTGTCCATCGCGGCCGGCCCTGTGATCGGCGGCCTGTTGCTGTCGATGACGGGCTGGCGAAGCATTTTCTGGGTCAATGTGCCGATCTGCATGATCGGTTTCGCGCTGACGTATTACGTCGTACCGCGCATGGTAAGTAAGGAACCGTCGCGCCACTTTGACCTGCTGGGCCAACTGCTATCGGTGCTCGCGCTGATCGGCTTTATTGGTGCGGTGATCGAGGTCCACGCACTTGGCTTTTCCAGCCTGGTGGTGCAAGTCGGCTTTGCGATGGCCGTCGTCGCCGGCGGCGCCTTCCTAATGGTCGAGAGCCGCGTTCGCGCGCCGATGCTGCCGCTGACACTGTTCCACAGCCTGCGCTTTTCGGGCGCAGTGCTGTTTGGCGTGCTAGCCAACTTTACTTATTACGGTTTAATTTTCGTGCTCAGCTTCTACCTGCAAAAAGTGCGCAGCTATACGGTGATGGAGACAGGCCTGACCTTCCTGCCGCTGACCGGGACGGCCTTTTTTTCCAACATCGCCGTCGGCCGCCTGTCGGCGCATACCGGGCTAAGTTCGCTCATGGTGGGTGGCGGCCTGATCGGTTGCGCAGGCTACGTGCTGCTCGGCACCTTCGGTATCTCGGACCATGCGACTTTCCTCGACATGCTTCCAGGTCTGGCGCTGATCCCAATCGGTATGGGTTTCGCAGTGCCGGCCATGACAACTGCGATCCTGTCCAGCGTCGAACGGCACCAAGCGGGGACGGCGTCGGCCGTGCTGAACACTGCGCGCCAAGTGGGTGGAGCGACCGGGGTCGCCCTCTTTGGCGCCATCGTAGCGGACGGCACCGACGCGGCCATCACGGACGGCGTGCAGAACGCATTGCTGATCTCGGCTGCGCTCTTGCTGGTGGCGGTGGCCATTGCATTCTGGAGCCGCGCCGGCACGACGGCACTAGTGGCGCAGCCGCGCTAAATCCTCATCACTCATTCAAACAGTGTTTGCGCAGAATATTTGGCGTTTCTCTGACGAGTTCCTCCATCAAGTCGCGTGCCTTGTCGTGACGAATCAAAGAGGCGGATTGCCCTGCCGAAAAGGAACCAAAATCCTCGCGGTCGTGTATGCGCCCCAGCCTTGAGAGATTGCCCATGAACCAGGCTTGGAGAGGATAAGGAGCAATTTTTGTACTGCTTTGACTCAGCTCAATCGTCATTCGGTTCGCGATGCTTCTGGCCAGGCGCCCGGTGAACGCTTTCGTCAGCGTCGTCGCTCCAGAGTGGCTCCCGCGTAGAGCGCGCTGATGGTATGCACTCGCCGCTGATTCTTTACAGGCAAGAAACGCCGTGCCGATCTGAACGCCGTGAGCCCCCAACGCCAAGGCTGCCGCCACACCGCGCGCATCCGCTACGCCACCAGCAGCAATCACGGGAATTGCCACGTTGTCCACGACTTGAGGAACCAGGGAGAAGATGCCCGTCAGCGACTCTTCAGCCGATTTCAGGAACGACCCTTTATGCCCACCGGCTTCGAACCCTGACGCAACAATGCAATCGACGCCCGCCGTTTCCAATGCCTTGGCTTCCTCCACCGTAGTCGCGGTGCCCATGGTCAAAATACCCAACGACTTGCAGGCAGCCAACACAGCAGCAGAAGGAATGCCGAAAACGAAACTGAATACTGGTGGTTTGATTTCCAGGATGGCATCCAGCTGGTCGCCCACGTCAGGAATGAAACTCTCTGGCGCGGTCGGGACCTCCTGTCCAAGTTCGGCGTAGTACGGACGCAACAACTCGCCTGCTTGACGAACATCGGCAGGACTTGGGCTCGTCTCTTGCGTGTTGGACATCCAGAGGTTGATGGCAAAGGGTTGACTCGTCGCATGCCGAATCTGTCGGGCTAATTCGATCATTTGCGCCGGTTCAAGTGACTGCATACCAAAAGATCCCAGACCTCCGGCGTTGGATACGGCACTGACCAGTTCAACGGATGACGGGCCGCCACCAAAGGGGCCTTGAATTATCGGGTATTTGATACCCAAGCGTTTTGTTGCGGGCGTCTCGTACCACATCGGTATCAACTCCATTTCGTCTGCGTATTCACAGGCAGGACAACTCTGCATCCGAAAACCTGCTCGAGGAGTCGCTAGCGTAAAAGCAAATCGAGAAACGCCGATTTTTGGCTCTTGCACTTTCCGGTCATTCTGCCGCCGTTTCTGGCCATTTCTGACGAGGACTGGCGAAACGCTTGAGATCTGCAAGTCCTGTCACAAAGATTTGTCCCCGCCCGCTATGCCGCTCAGCGAGGAACGTTGCGCAAAGTGCTATTGCGGATCAAATTAAAGGAAATAGGTCAGCCAACCAGAAATGGTCGCATGAAGGTTCAGATGAAACTTGCATTGGTTGTTTTCAATGGTGTCCAGTCACTGGATGTCGCAGGCCCGCTAGATGTCTTTGCCGAAGCAAATTCATTTCTGCCGGAGGGGCAGCGCTATGACGTTTCCATGGTTGGGGTTCAGCCGGGCAACGTTCGGTGCTCGAACGGTATGGAGATCGCCGTTCCCTATCACTATCAGGACTATCCGGGGCAATGCGATCTGCTGCTCGTGGCCGGTGGTCCGAGGATGCCGGACGCGCGCCCGGACGGGGAGTTTCTGGATTGGCTTCGCGATCAGGCGCGAGGCTCACGCCGGTTTGGATCGGTGTGCAACGGCGCCTTTCTGCTGGCCCATGCCGGCTTGCTGGATGGGCGGGAAGTGACGGCCCACTGGAATGACGTCCAGCGACTGGAAGATCAGTTCCCCCTCGCCCTGGTGCGGCGGGACAAGATTTTCGTGCGCGACTCCAACCTGTTCACCTGCGCTGGCGTATCGGCCGGCATAGATTTATGCCTGTCATTGGTCGCGGAGGACTGGGGCAGCGAACTGGCCGTCACTGTTGCCAAACGCCTGATTGTTTACATCCACAGAGAAGGTGGACAGTCACAATCGAGCCCGTTCCTAGCCTTGCGCCCCGAAGAGAATTCCATCGTAACGACGGTAATGCGTTATGTAACCCAGCACATCAGTGAAGCGATATCGATGGAGCAACTGGCGAATGCGGTCTCGGTGAGCCGCCGCACTTTTTCGAGAATTTTCGCCAAATACGCGGCAGTTACACCTGCAGTATTTGTCGAACAAGTTCGGGTCGACCACGCGCGAAAAATGCTCGAAGACACAGACGCCCCACTAAAGACAATTGCGTTCAACTGCGGTTTTCGTAATTCAACTCATATGCGCATGATTTTTTCACGACGTTTAAATACCACGCCGAAAGAATATCGAAGCAACTTCAGAAACACCGAGAAGCGCGCAAAACCCATCAATAAGAAAGTCTCGCAGACTATCAAGCGTGCCACCCACGAAAACGAGGCAGCGTAGCGAACGCAAGCACTGGCGGCGGGCGCTTGAACCCCAACAATGCTGCCAGCGTTCGTTTGCATCAACCTTATAAAGTAGCGCTTTCAGGCCAGTTTTAATCACTTTCAGGCCAAATACGAACGGCTTCTGTACGGATGGATGACTGGCCGAGAATCGCTATTTATTGGCCTTCAAACGCAGCACCTATAACGTTTAAAAAGTTACTTCTTCGTTAGCATCGCTCTCACTATCCGAGAGCAACGAAGCGAGGAGTCATGATGCAAAGTCAAGTAACTTCAGTCTTACATGGCGGGAACGCCTCCTATGTTGAAGAGTTATATGAGCAGTTTCTTGCTGACTCCTTGGCGGTGCCGGATCAATGGCGCAACTATTTTGAATCGCTTCGATTGCCCCTCGGTAATGATGAGTTCCATGCAGATGAAATCGCACACGCCCCGATAGTCGAGCAGTTTGCGCAGCTTGCGCGTTCCGGGCGCCAGCCTGTGTCGGGTGCGTCGCCAGACCTGGACACGGCTCGCAGACAATTGGCCGCTCAATCGCTGATCACCGCGTTTCGAAGGGGCGGCGCACGTCGGGCTGACATCGACCCTCTGCGTTGGGCGCCTTCGCCGCCAATTCCGGAGCTGTCGCCGGTGTTTCACGGGCTGGACAGCGCCGACCTGAGCAAAAAAATCGACCTGCCGGGCCATCATTTCTGGAAAGGTGAAGCGTCTATCGCAGAACTGGTGTCCGCACTGGAGGTAACGTACTGCGGAACGCTGGGCACAGAGTTCATGTACTTGAGCGACCCGTTGCAACGCGACTGGTGGCAGAACCGGCTTGAGTCCACCCAAGCAAAACCTGCGCTCGGCCCCGGGGGAAAACGACATATTCTGGAGCGTCTTTCGGCGGCGGAAGGGTTTGAGAAATACCTGCATATTCGCTACACCGGGCAAAAGCGTTTTTCGCTGGAGGGCGGTGAATCCTTGATTGTCCTGCTGGATGAGCTCATCCGCCATGGTGCAAAAACGGGTGTGCGCAATATCGTGATGGGTATGGCTCACCGGGGTCGTTTGAACGTTCTGGTGAACACGGTTGGCAAGCCGCCGGCTTATCTGTTCGACGAGTTCGAGAACAAGGCGGCGAATGTACTGCCCGCGGGAGATGTGAAATATCACAAGGGCTTCACGGGAAACATAGAAACCCCGGACGGCGCAGTGAAGGTGGTTTTGGCCTTCAACCCTTCTCACCTGGAAATCGTCAATCCGGTTGTACAGGGCATGGCGCGGGCTCAAATGGAGCACTACGAAGCGTCCCGCCGTGACGCCGTACTCGCGGTGGAAATTCATGGCGATGCGGCGATTTCCGGACAGGGGATTGTCATGGAAACGCTGAACATGAGTTCCACCAAAGGGTATGGCACCGGCGGAACCGTGCATATCGTGGTGAATAATCAGATTGGCTTTACCACCTCTGATCCACTGGAAACCCGATCCTCGTTTTACTGCACCGACATTGCCAAAATGATTGAGGCGCCGGTGTTGCACGTCAACGCGGACGATCCCGAGGCCGTTGTGCATGCCGTACAGCTCGCACTGGATTTTCGCAAAACCTTTGGCAAAAGCGTCTTCATCGACCTAGTCTGTTTCAGACGCCACGGCCATCAGGAACAAGACACCCCGAGCATTACTCAGCCGTTGATGTACCGCTCGGTCAGTGCCCATCCGGGAGTGCGTCAAATCTACGCCAACAGACTCGTCGCCTCGGGGCTGGTCACTGATGAGCAAGTGTTGTCCATCTCCCAGGCTTATCGCGACCGTTTGGAAAATGCTCAAATCGACGCGATAAAGGAAAGTGGTAAAGACACCTCCCTGGCCATCGACCTGGAACCTCAACACTCCCAAAAACTCGACGTCGACTTCTATTCGGCGCCGACGCTGGAGCAAATCAAGGCCCTCGCTGCGCATATCTCCGAGCTTCCGGCGGACTTCAAATTGCATCCCCTGGTCGCCAAAGTCATCAATGGCCGGCACGACATGGCTACCGGTGCTAAACCGCTGGATTGGGGCATGGCTGAACACCTTGCATTCGCATCCGTATTGTCAGCCGGAGTCGATGTCCGGCTGAGTGGCGAGGACAGCGAGCGAGGCACATTCAGCCATCGCCACGCGGTCGTGAATCCGCAGAATCGCGAAGTACGTGGGCAAGGTAAATACCGACCGCTTGATCATGTAGCTCCAGGTGAGCAAGGTCATTTCACGGTCATCAATTCGGTGTTGTCCGAAGCGGCGGTCCTGGCCTTTGAATACGGCTACACCATCGCCCGTCCTGACGCCTTTGTGCTTTGGGAGGCGCAATTTGGCGATTTTGCCAACGGCGCCCAGGTCGTCACCGATCAATTCATTGCCGCTGGTGCGGCCAAATGGGGCCAGCAAAGTGGATTGACCCTGTTGTTGCCTCACGGTCAAGAAGGTCAGGGCCCGGAGCACGCCTCAGCCAGGCTGGAGCGCTACCTGCAATTGTGTGCGCAAGACAACATGCGAGTTGCCCAACCGACGACGCCAGTGCAGTTCTTCCATTTACTGCGACGCCAGGCTTTGTACTCGTCTCCCCGGCCACTGATTGTGATGACACCGAAATCCACGTTGAGGCATCCAGAGGCTGTGAACGCGCTTGAAGAATTCACCAAAGGTTCTTTCAAAGAGGTGATGGGCGAGCCGTTTACCACGGTGGCGCAAGATCATAAGGTGACCCGCGTGATCGTCTGCTCGGGAAAAATCTACTATGACCTGTTGGCACAGCGTCGTGCGACCAATGCCGAACACATCGCGTTGGTTCGCCTGGAGCAACTCTTTCCGTTTCCTTACGAGGCGCTGGCTGAAGAACTCGAACGTTACAGCAACCTGAAATCGGTGGTCTGGTGCCAGGAGGAAGCCCGCAATCAAGGCGCCTGGAAGTTCGTCGATGATTATCTGAGGGACATCATCCCGCCAGCAGTCTCGCTGCGTTACGCTGGCCCTGCGCCAGGTGCGTCCACTGCGCCAGGGAACATGGCGATGCACCTTGAGCAGCAGCGCCTGGTTATTCAAAGCGCGTTTGCTTAAGGAGCACTCGATAACCCTCTCGTCGCCAGCGTTGTGGCGAGGGGGGTGTCAGGCTTGTCGCAAACGCTGATCAACGGGTAGTTTGAACGCGTTGCAAGCCAATCAGACGGGAGTTGCTCAATGCGCATTGCTTTACTGTCCGACGTCCACTTGTCCGTCAATTCATTACCTTTTCCCGAGGTGAATGCCGATGTCGTGGTGCTTGCTGGCGATATTTCCCGGCCTGCTGCGGCCATTGACTGGGCCAGGCCCTGTCCCGCTCCGATCGTGTACGTCGCGGGTAATCATGAGTTTTACGGCAGCGACCTGGTCTCCACCTACGAGCAATTGAACCGACTGGCACAAGGCACGCAGATTCACGTATTGGAGCGTTCGGAATACGTCCAGGACGGTGTACGTTTTCTTGGCTGCACCTTGTGGTCGGACTATCGTTTGTTCGATCGCGCAGAGGAGCGGGCATTGGGCATTGATATGGCCAGCAATCTCATCCGGGATTTCAGCCACATCAAGATCTCCCCGGACTTCCCGGACCTGTTCACGCCGGCCGTGTCCCAGCTGATTTTTTTACAGACAGTCGCCTGGCTGGATGAATGCTTCACTCGCGATAACACCATTCCCACCGTGGTGGTTTCCCACTTCGCGCCCGCACGACCAAGCATCACCCCGGCTTTTGCAAGCTCGCCGATCAACTCGAGTTTCGTTTCAGACCTCGAAGAGCGGATCAAAGACTGGCAACCAGCGCTTTGGCTACATGGTCACACACACAGTAGCTTTGACTATCGAGTGGGCAAAACCCGCGTCCTTTGCAATGCCCGGGGCTATGTAAAAAACGGCATCAATGAAAACCCTGGTTTTGAGGACTCATACGTGATTGAACTGGATATCTGAAGGCTTCGCACAGATCAAAAGATCCAGTGTACAAAACCACCTCAACAACCTCCGTCTTGCCGATGTGCAATCGGGCCGTATCGGTATCCGACGACTTTTCGTATTAAACCTGGTCCGGACCGTTCTCGTGGGTGGCCGGCCCCAGGGCGGAGGTAGTAAAAACCAGGCTCAATGGGACCCCAGACGGCAGTCTGATTAAGTTGAGCGTTTGCTCCTTGGATCGTGTCCCTGGAAGTGGTGTAACTGAACCAACCGAAGGCGCCCTGTAGGC
>NZ_JBSVWN010000099.1:0-9504 GCF_054071325.1 Pseudomonas sp. SDO5215_S409
GGGACGACCAGACGGTGTTCCCTAAACTGGCGCCGGTGGCGTATCAGCAAGACTCCGGAATGGTCGCCAGTGACCCGGTGATCAAACGCTTTGACCTGCGTTTGGAAACCCGCACCAGCCGCACCACCCGGCGGGATTACGACTTTGAAAAACCGCGGTTGACCCTGGAAAGCCAGAACCGCGGTGACGCGTTGCCGGACCTTGAAGACTACGACTACCCGGGACGCTTCACCGACCGCGAACGTGGCAAACACCTGGCCAAACGCTCGCTGGAACGGCACCGCAGCGATTACCAATTGGCGGAGGGGAAAAGCGATCAACCGTTGTTGGTCAGTGGTCATTTTCTGGCCCTGACCGAACACCCCAAAGCGCGGTGGAATGACCTGTGGTTGCTCACTGAAATCGTCCACCAAGGCAAGCAGCCACAGGTGCTGGAAGAGTCGGTGACCAGCGACACCACGGCACTCAAAGATGACTTTCACCAGGGCTATCGCAACACCTTCAAGGCCACACCGTGGGACGTCCCCAACCGCCCTCCGCTGAAGCACCCCAAGCCGAGAATCCTCGGCAGCCAAAGCGCCGTCGTCACCGGCCCCAAAAGCGAAGAAATCCACTGCGACCAGTACGGCCGCGTAAAAGTGCAGTTCCACTGGGACCGCGAAGGCCAAGGCGACGACAAAACCAGCTGCTGGCTGCGCGTTTCGTCGGCCTGGGCCGGGGCGCACTACGGCGGCATCGCCATCCCGCGTATCGGCATGGAAGTGTTGGTGAGCTTCCTGGAAGGCGATCCCGACCAACCCTTGATCAGCGGCTGCCTGTACCACAAGGAAAACCTCGTCCCCTACGACCTGCCCGCCAACAAGACGCGCAGCACCTTCAAGACCCTCAGCTCACCCGGTGGCGGCGGCTTCAACGAACTGCGCATCGAAGACAAAAAAGGCCAGGAACAGATCTTTTTGCACGCCCAGCGCGACTGGGACGAAAACATCGAGCACGACCAGAAAATCCGCGTGGGCAACGAGCGCCATGACACGGTCGAGGCCAATACCTACAGCGAATTCAAGGTCGAAGAACACCACACGGTCTATGCCGACCGCAAAGTGGAAGCCCGCGCCGACGACCACCTGAGCGTTGCGGTGAATCAGCACATCAAGATCGGCACGGGCCAGTTCATCGAGGCAGGGCAGGAAATCCACCTGAGCAGCGGCATGAAGGTCGTGCTTGAAGCGGGCAGTGAACTGACGCTGAAGGCCGCTGGCAGCTTTATCAAGATCGACGGCAGCGGCGTGACCATCAGTGGCCCGGTGGTCAATGTGAACTCTGGGGGGAGCCCGGGGAGTGGGACGGGGGCTGCGCCGTTGTTGCCGGGCCCCTTGAAGCAAGCTGACACGGATAAAGCCGGACAGGTCGTAGCACCGTCCCTGGCCTCTTACCAGGTGCAAGCAAAAAGGGGCGTGTTGTTGCCGACACCTTCTTGCCATCTCGATGAGTCGGGTCACTGTCCTATTCATCAGCCGGGGCAAACAGCATGATCCATTCCATTGCCTCGCCGTTTGAGCAATCGCCAGCAACGGGCAGCCTGTGCTTGATTCTTGATCGCAGTGTTGACGACGCGCTGCTGACCCATCTGTTTCAGGTTGAAGAGTCGTCTCGACCTCAATGTATGCCGTTGTTGACCAACACACCTTACGCCGACCTTCAATCGGCCGGTCCTTATGTGGTCGTGTATCCCGGCAGGCGGACGCCGACGGAATATGTGAAAAACCTCCTGGAAAAATCGGATGCCGGATGCCTTGCATGGCTGCCCGCGAACCAGGCCATGGAGAAGGCCGTTCAACACTGCCAAAGCCTGCTTACGGTCAGTGCGGACGACAGCCCAGAGCAAATGATGCGTTTTTTCGAACCCCGCTGGCTGGAGCCGTTGCTGCTCAGTTTGAGCGAGGCTGAGCGCTGCCAGTTCATTGGCCCTTTTACTGGCCTGGCGTGGCGCAACGAAATAGGTTGGCGGTACTGCGCTCAATCGGCCCAAGCCGGTGACATCGGGCTGCAACCGCCTGCCTGGTTGCACGTGGGGGCTGACCGTGTGGCACACATTGAACAGGCCCGGCTGGGCGTCATTGCAACCCGCTTAGCCAATGACTACAGCGAGATGTTGCCTGCTGAAAGCACCGTTGAATCGGTCCATCGCCAACTGCTCGCCGCACAACAGGCCGGGTACACGCGGGTGGGCGACCAGGAACGTTGGATACGCCTGGTAATTACACGTGGCGACACCTTCTGGGAGAACGGCCCGGAGGCACAGCTACTGGCGCGTGATGAAGTGCCGTTGGGTGAAAGGCTGACTCAGCTTGAAAACCTGTGAATCAAAAGGACGATGAGTAATGAGCAACACCTACACCGTAAAAGGCGGCGACACCCTCGGTAAGATTGCCGGCACTCATAAATGCTCGGTGGCAGATTTACGAGCGCTCAACCCGATCATTACCGACCCCAACCACATCAAGCCCGGTTGGGTGCTGACGTTGCCTGCGGCCAAAGTGTTGCCCCCGCCCAAGCATGCTGACAACCAGAGCTCCACCGCCGTAAGAGGCGAGATTCAGTGCAAGGAGGAGCTGGTGGATGTGGCGCACATCACGGGCGAAGACACGTTTTACGTGTTGACGGAAAAACAATCCAAGGCGCTCAAGGCTCAAATCGACCGCGTCAAAAAACTGATGGACGAACTGCATCAGAACCTTGAGAAGGCCACACAAGCGCGTGAGTGTTCAAAGGTTTCTTCGCCAGAGGCGAGCTGTGCCTGCACCACCTGTGTCAAGGACGCGTGGAATGCCAAGGCGCAAGAGGCGGGCCTGCTGATGCGTTCTGAGCCTGCCCCTGAAAAACCGACGGTCACCTTGACGCGCCAACAAGACCTGCAGGGGCAGCTGGCTACCGTGCAGCAAGCGCGAGATTGGTACCAGCGTTACGAGCCCAAGTTTTCCCTGGGTGGCAACTACCTAGAAAACAACTGGAAGAAATTACAAACCAAAAAAGTGCAGGAGCTCAATGCCGAGATTGAGTCCCTGCGCCGCGACATTGCGGCGCAAGGCACAGCCGAGGCAGGCGAGAGCCAGACCAATGCCAACAGCGCCGCTGCGGACATCAAACACGGCAAGGGCAGGAGTGTTGATACCCAGAAAGGCCGTCAGGTAAAAACCGGCATCACCGTGGTTGAAATCACCCTGTTCAGTGACCCAAGCCGCCGCCATTACATCCCGGTGCATCACCGCGAACAACTGGATTGGAAGGTCAAAGTCTCCACCCGGGTCATGCAAGGCAAGCCGCTGGATAAAAACCTGGCCAAGGCGTTGCTCAAAGAGATCAAGAGCGCGGTAAGTGAAAACCGCAAAACCAGCCCTCTGGGTGGGCTGGAGGCCAAGTTCAGCAGCTGGACGAGCAAGGACGACAACCTGCTCAACGCCTTGCACAAAGAGTGTTCCTGGACATCCAACGAAGCGGATTCGGCCAGGTACGCGGTATCGGCAGAGGCGCATGCCTTGCGTTTCGCGGCTACCGCCAGTGCCGGTATCAATAGCTGGGAACCTGGCAAGGGCAACATCGAGATCGGTGTCAAAGCCAGTGCCGCGATCTCGCTAGCGGAAGGCTCTATTACCCTCAAGAGTTTCTTTCCCGATCAAGGGGGTTATGTGGTGCGGATGCCGTACCGCAATGCCCAGGGCAAGGAAGTGGTCAGTGACATTGGCGTGTTTCGGTTGGATGGCAAAGTGGAGTTGTCGTGTTTTGCCGGCGCGACGGTGCAAGGTGAGGCGGGCGTGAAGGCTCAGTACAAACCCAAGGAGGTCGAGGCTTCGGGCGCCACGGCGTTACTGAGTCCGCCGAGTGTGCAGGTGGATGAACGGCGTGGCGGAAGTCTGGGGGTAAAAGGCAACGCGTTTGCTGGCGTTCAAGGGGGTGGGACCGTAACGGGCACCCTAAAGTGGCTGGACCCGGCGAAGCAGGGAACAGGGAAGATCGTGGCGGGCCAGGCCAACGACAGCGGTAGTACGGACTGGGCAAGTTTGGTTGAGGTGAAGGCTGAGGGGAATGTGGCGTTAGGGGCGGGGGTAGGGTTTGATTTTGGACTCGATATTCGCAGCGATCGTATCGCCATCAACTGTAAAGCCAGTTTAGTGTTTGGGCCGGGAGCGGGAGGCGGGTTCAGCACGGTGGTGGATGTGGAACAGATGGGTAATCTTGCTTATGTGTTTTGTAGTGCGTTGTCCAAGGCGGATTTTCATTATCAAGTCGCGATCACTAAAGATGCGTTTAACTACTTGGCTAGTGGGCTTTTTAAAGTTGCAACTCATCCGATGAGCACGGCGATTAGTGTTTTTAAAGATGGGTTTAAAGTTATGGATAGGTGGTGGCTTCAACGGACAGCTACAAAACAGGAAGCAAAAAATTTAGCAAAATATTTGATTGGTAATCAGTCTATAAAAGTTGGTGCAAAGGTTATTCCTTTGAGGGTGTTACCGCCGGAGACAATCGGGCCAATGATTTACTTATTGACTGAGAGTTTTGTAGAGAGTTGGGCGGCGGATCAGCAAAGAGCCGTTGTTTTATTACTATCGCATTTGTTCAGTTGGCGGCATTTTATTGAGGTCCTAGAGCATTGCTCGCAAGATGGTGGGAAAGTTAATGCAATGGATAGCTTAGGCCGAATTAACTCCCTTCTGAACGGGAGCGAGCAGCTTGAGTTTAATAGGTTTATCGAAACCCTTGCTGTGAATGGACATGTCTCAATGCGTCCGGTTGGGCTATTGGCATGGACACCAAGCGAAGCATGGCGCAAAGAAGATATTTTAATAGCCGCTCGACGCAGTAATTTTTTTAACGGATTGGTATAACTTAATAAGTTAGAGCACCGTATGGTGCTCTTTCATTAAGTTTTTCAAAACTGTTCACTTGACTGAATAGCACATCGAAAACTAACGCCAGCGTAGTATGATTCTAAAACGGGATCGTCGGGCCATCGTCTTACAATAGGAGCGGCGAACAAGGGGCCTTCAGGATAATTAGAACCTCTCTTAACTTTTTTGGTGCCTGTCATGGGGCCTTGCGGATTTTCCAGGGGGGAGTTTTGATAGTAGTCTTTGTCGTACCAGTCATTTACCCAATCCGTTGCATTGCCAGAGAGGTTGTAAATGCCTAATGGGTTAGGTGTGAAGCTATTAACAGGAAAGGTTCTACCTCCACCAGGGTTAGGAAAATTTTTTCCATAGTTCAAACTACCGTTATCGGTTGGAAATAGAACGTGTAGGCCACGACTTCGGGCGGCAAACTCCCACTGCGCCTCGGTGGGCAAATCAACAGGGTATCCGCTGAGTGCACCGATCCATTGACAATAATCCTTCGCCTCCTGCCAGCTTTTTACTGGCGTAGGTAAGTCCGAATTGTACCTCGTTTTTAAGTTTTCTCTATCTCGAAATTCTGCGTCTAAAATAGGCTTGCCTTGAACAGTAAAAAACAAGTCAAAATCACCTAGGGTGGTTTGAAACTTAGAAAAATAATAACTGCTTAGTTTGACAGGATGCACAAACTTATTGTCGGATTCGGGGCTAATACCACAAAGCCTTCCCGGTTCTTCCCCACACGGCCAGGTACAGACATCTTTTTCATCATAATCACAAATCCAACCAAAATCGCCCATGTCAAACTGGCCACCTTCAACAAAAACCATGTTGTCAATGGACTGTACAACGGTATTCAATACTCTGTTTCGTAAGTCGTTGGCCATTTCAGGGTATTTTTTTTCGACATTTTTTGCGATAACCGCGACCTTTTCGGGCGACAGGCTTTTGCTGATGGGCAAGGGCGAGGAGTCTGCTTCGCAACCTGATAGAAAAAGGAAGGTGGGTAGCAAAACTAAAATCTGACGCAGCATACAAATGTCCCTATAGCGTGTGGCGAGTGGCAGACTTTAGCATTTTTGCTCAAATAACGCAGCTATAATGAACGCGAACGTTGTCAGCCAATGCCGCTTACGCTTGGCATGTGATACATATTTAGCATGGGTGTCAGTTCCAACGGAAAAACGTGGTGTTATTGGAGGTGTGGTTATTTATTTGATGGCATCTAGATATTATAAATAGACTCGTGCATCATCACTATCGGCTGTTCACCAAGATTTTCGTAGAGGCTTTGTCCTTTTAGCGACGAATTTATAGCGGCTTATCGGACTGAATTGCGCAACGAAAACTCACACCAGGGTAATAGTCTTTTAGAACAGGTTGATCAGGCCACCGTCGTACAATGGGAGCGGCAATTAAGGGGCCCTCTGCATAATATGAACCGCGTTTGATTTTTTTCGTGCCTGTCGCTGGTCCTTGAGGGTTTTCAAGTGGTGAGTTTTGATAGTAATCTTTATCGTACCAGTCGCTTACCCAGTCGGTGGCGTTGCCTGATAAATTATAAATGCCTAAAGGGTTGGGTGTGTAAAGGCTGACATTGAAAGTATTACCTTTGCTGGTTTCAGGGAAGTTTCTCCCATAGTTTAAGCTGCCATTATCTGTCGGAAATAGTACATGCTGGCCACGATTGCGTGCGGCATACTCCCACTGCGCTTCGGTGGGTAGGTCTACCGCATAGCCACTGAGTTGGCCAATCCATTCACAATAATCCTTTGCTTCCTGCCAGCTTTTTGCCGGAGTAGGTAAGTTTGGTTCAAACATATGTTTTAGATTTTCCCTGTCTCGAAATTCTTTATAGAAAACAGGCTTGTTATGAGCTGTAAAAAATAAATCAAAATCACCTAGGGTGGTTTGGAATTTTGAGAAATAATAGCTGCTTAATTTGACAGGGTGTATGAATTTGTTGTCGGACTCAGGGCTGATATTGCAAAGTCTCTCAGGTTCTTGCCCACACGGCCAAGTGCAGACGTCTTTTTCGTCATAGTCGCAAATCCAGCCAAAATCGCCCATGTCAAACTGGCCACCTTCGATAAAGACCATGTTGTCTATGGACTGCACGACTGTATTCAATACTTTGTTTCGTAAATCAATGGACATGTCCGGGTATTTTTTTTCAACATTTTTCGCGATAACAGCAACCTTTTCAGGCGACAGGCTTTTGCTGATGGGCAAGGGCGAGGAGTCTGCTTCGCAGCCCGATAAGAAAAGGAAGGTGGGCAGCAAAACTAAAATCTGACGTAGCATACAAATATCCCTACAGCGTGTGGCGAATGACTGACTTTAGCATTTTTGCTCAAATAACGCAGCTACAAAGAACGCTCACGTCGGCAGCCAACACCGCATAGGATTGGCTGTAATGCTCGTTTAGCATGGATGCCAGATTCAACGGAAAAAATGTGATGTTATCGGAAGCGCAGTAATTTAGTTGATGGTTTTCCATTGATCAATAGAGTTACGTGTCATTCCTATTGGCCGCTCACCAATATTTTCATAAAGACGTTTTCTATGGTGCTACACATTTATCGCGGTTTATCAGACTGAATGGCGCAACGAAAGCTCACGCCAGGGTAATATCCTTTTAGAACGGGTTGTTCAGGCCAGCGTCTTACAATCGGCGCAGCAGATAAAGGTCCTTCGGCATAATACGAACCGCGTTTGACTTTTTTTGTACCTGTGAGCGGTCCTTGAGGGTTTTCCAGTGGGGAGTTCTGATAATAGTTTTTATCGTACCAATCACTTACCCAGTCAGTGGCGTTGCCTGATAAGTTATAAATACCTAAAGGATTAGGTGTAAAAAGGCTGACGCTAAAAGTGCTGCCTTTGCTGGCCGCGGGAAAATTTATCCCGTAGTTCAAGCTGCCATTGTCTGTTGGAAATAGTACATGTTTTCCACGATTACGTGCGGCATACTCCCACTGCGCTTCGGTAGGCAGGTCGACCGCATAATCACTAAGTTTGCCGATCCACTCACAATAATTTTTGGCTTCCTGCCAGCTTTTTACCGGAGTCGGTAAATTTGGTGCATACCTGTTTTTTAGTTTTTCGCTGTCTCGATACTCTGCATTGAAAACAGGTTTGCCTTGAACAGTGGAAAACAAATCGAAATCACCCAAGGTGGTTTGGAACTTAGATAAATAATAACTGCTCAATTTGACAGGGTGTATGAATTTGTTGTCTGACTCTCGACTAATGTTGCAGAGTCTTTCGGGGTCTTGCCCACAAGGCCAAGAACAAACGTCTTTTTCGTCATAGTCACAAATCCAGCCAAAGTCGCCCATATCAAACTGGCCGCCTTCGATAAAGATCATGTTGTCTATGGACTGCACGACTGTATTCAAAACCTTGTTTCGTAAATCAATGGACATGTCCGGGTATTTTTTTTCAACATTTTTCGCGATAACAGCAACCTTTTCAGGCGACAGGCTTTTGCTGATGGGCAAGGGCGAGGAGTCTGCTTCGCAGCCCAATAAAAAAAGGAAGGTGGGTAGCAAAAATAAAACTTGACGTAGCATAAAAATATCCTTATAGCATGTGGCGAATGGCAAGCTTTAGCATTGTTGTTTAAATGACGCATTCACCAAATAAGCTGATCAGAACGTCAGTAAGTTACTGGCAATGTTCATGCTTTATTTATCGATATCGAGGGTGATCTTAAAGCTTTAGATAAGAACAAGGTCAAGTGACTATAGGTTGCTTTTTTGAATAGCACAGCGAAAACCTGTGCCTGGGTAATATCCCTTCAGAATAGGGTCTTCAGGCCACCGCCTGACAACAGGGGCAGCAAACAAAGGGCCTTCCGGGTAGTTTGAGCCTCTCTTTACCTTCTGTTCACCTTTTAACGGCCCTTGAGGGTCTTCTAGAGGTGAGTTTTTATAATAATTTTTATCGTACCAATCATTTACCCAATCCGTAGCATTTCCAGATAAGTTGTAGATGCCTAATGGGTTGGGCGTAAAGCGATCAACCGCAAAGGTATTGCTATTGCTTTGCAATGGGAAATTTTTTCCATAGTTTAAGCTGCCATTGTCCGTCGGAAATAAAACATGAAGACCTCGGCTGCGGGCAGCATACTCCCATTGTGCTTCAGTTGGTAAGTCGATGGGGTATCCACTAATACTTCCCAGCCAGTTACAATAGTTTTTTGCTTCTTGCCATGTTTTTGTAAACGCTGGCAAATTTGGTTTGTAGCGAAATTTTAGGTCTTCACGCGTTCGCTTTTCAGTGTCAAATAAAGGGTGCCCATTTGCCACAAAAAAAAGATCAAAATCGCCTAAGGTTGTTTGGAATTTGGAAAAATAGTAACTACTCAGTTTGACAGGGTGCATAAATTTATTATCGGCCTCGGGGCTAATGCTGCAAAGCCTTTCCGGTTCTTCCCCGCAAGGCCAAGTGCACACATTTTTTTCATCGTAGTCACAAATCCAACCAAAATCACCCATGTCAAACTGGCCGCCTTCGACAAAGACCATGTTGTCAATAGACTGCACGACTGTATTCAATACCTGGCGGCCGCAAAAACTGAGTGCAACACCTCTACCTCAGGTAAGGTGCGGCA
>NZ_JBSVWN010000100.1:0-9169 GCF_054071325.1 Pseudomonas sp. SDO5215_S409
CACAGCATCCAAGATCATCTGACCGCTTTGAATGTGGGGTTCATGGAGCGGTTACGGCGAACTCACCTTCCGAACTCCAGCATTAAGGGCGATGGTTCCGCCACGGCTCGGTTCGTTTAGGCGTTTGTCGCGATAGCCGGCGATGATTTCAGCGCAGAGGGCGGCCATGGAGTATTTGCCCAGGTGCTCCACCCGAAAACGCGAAAGCCGCGCAATGCGCGGCTTTGAAGGTGGTGGGCCCACACGGACTTGAACCGTGGACCAAAGGATTATGAGTTGCTGAGCGAACTGGTATGCCTAGAGAAATCGTTCGAAGGTGAACGTAGCTTGGCATAGCTGGAGGCCCCGTCGTTACTGGTGTTGAGCGTAATTTTGAGTAGTTTTCTTAAACTAGCCACTGTACCGTAGGTGTACTATTTTCTCTATCTCAGTAACCTCAAGCGTTAGGAGAGAAGCCCAGGTTGACGAGTTTGCAGGCCTGCAAGTCGCACGGTCCTGGGCCGCCTTTTTCAAAGGAGGATTTTCTCAAGCCATCCCCAGTTATTCAGTTTATTGCCCGCCTTGAGCTTCAATGCCTGTTGAATTTTTATTAAATTTTGCGCGCGTAAATAATATTATTTAAATGTGTGTGAGTTGTTTTGTTGTGACGGTGTGCTAAAACATAAATTCATGGCGTCAGTGTCCCCACATTGTTATCTCTGATTCCAGAAGTTCGTGGTACAGGAAGGCTAGATAGTTAATAAATATTGTATTGCATACTTCTAGGAACTCATCGGGAAATTCCATATCCGAGATTGACAGGTTCTTTTCATGGAAGAGGTAATGGAAAAATTGATTTCTAAAGCCAATAATTAGTTTGTCAATGTTTCGATATTTTATTTCTATGGAATCGATCGTCTCTGTGACTATGTCTCCAGCGTCTTTACCCGAAAAAAATCTCTTTACCACGTTGACATTCTGAGTTGGTTTTGTGGTTCGGGAAAAAGATATGTTTGCAACGGAGTCAGCAATGGCAGCATTTAGATGGTAGTCGGAGTATTTACGTAGTACCGCCAAATCTGTTTTAGCTCCTCCTTGTATGAGTCCTTTAAAATCGGAGAACGTGTTGTCGAAGGATCCTTTTTTTACTATTGATACGATTGGCAGGCATAGCGCAATTTGCTCGATAATACGATAGATGTGTAGGAACGAAGCAATGTGGTTGTCATTGCTTCGGTGGCCTAAAACATTAATCAATTCATAGTATATATTTTTATGAATGGAAATGTTTTTAAAAATCGCCGTTTGGAAAAATGCATCCAATTCTTTTCGGGTATAGGTAGGAAACTTAGATGTTATCTGGTTTATTGTGCCTCCCCTGCGAGGATTTACATGCTGAGGCGGTAAGGATATAAAGTCAAAATCAAGCGTTTTTCGTTTTCCTGAGCCAGTTTTTTCAATTGTACCAAGGCCAGAAAGCAACAAAAGTGATTTCAATCGAAAATTTTCAGAAGGCTTATTGCAACCGTATACGGAGCTATACCATTTCCCAGGCACTAAATATTCAAAGGATGGCATTATTTTTGGCTCAGCTCAATAACAACATCGCTATCTGATGCGCCCTTGAATCGTTCAAGTGCTCCGAAGTACTCGGCGACCATTCTGCGTCGGTAATCCCCAACCTTAATTTTCTTTTTGTCGAAATGCAGGAAAATAGATTCAAATCTAGAGATTGTTGAGGCTAGCTCCTTAAAGCTCACATTTTGTATTTCGCCAAAATTGTTTCTTGCGGCAACGCAGAATCCTATAAAGTTGTTGCTGGATAAAAACCATTTGTTAATTTCACTGTTAACGCATTGGTCCGCAACCCATGCAAGAATTTCTGTGAACTCGTAGCTGTCAGAGCTGATATCGCTTTCAATAATCCGCTCTGCGATAAGCTCATCCATTTTCTCTTCTATGATAAGCTTGTTGTCTATGGCTGTAGTGTTTGCAAGAAACGCGATGTAGCCTTTAACAATATCAGATCGGTGTACAAGTAGCTTGTTTGGCGAGAGTTGCTTTGTTTTGTGTGATTGGTTTCTCAAAGACAGATTTTCGAAATCAAACATGGTCTCAGATAGTATGTCTATCTGGTGGCGTGGGGACATTGGCTTTTGGCCGTTGTTGAGCGTGATCATTCTGTACAGCAAACGATCCATGGAGGGAGCAATTATTATGTTGAGGTGCAATGCGCGATTATGAAAATCTGATTGCGCTTCACCCTCAAGCTCAGAGTTGGCGCGCTGAATTGCGCTTAAACGCTGTATGCCATCTAGAATAAAACCTTCAGTGATGTTTTCATTAATGTAGGTTTGGTCAAATCGTTGTGTGCCGTTTTCTAATACAAAGGCAATGGTGATCGGGGGGATAATGCAGCCAGTCTTCAGGTCATTCCTGAGTCTGTTGTAGAAAGATGGGTTTTGCAGGTTTCTTTGAATGTCTAGACGTTGGACAAGAGGGTAGAGTTTCTCAATAGCAAGCTGATAAGTAGTTTGGCCTACCCAGTATGTTGCACCTAGTACTTCGTCCCTTAGTGCATCCCCAAATAGTTCGATTTTCATTTTCTTTCTCTAATGGATTATTTAAATTTTAATGAAAACTCCGCCATTCCCCAATGGGGCATGCTGTTTTCAGGCAGTCTAGGCAAATAAACCCCATCGTCAAGCACGTCAAATGTTAATTCCTTCGCTCTGAATCAGCGTCAGAGCCTGACATCGCTATCATGGTGCTTGTCCACCAGTGAGCAGATTGTGTGGCGGATTAAGCTCGGCGTCCATCCTGTAGGCTCTAGCGCCGTTCCGGAAAGCACATTATTCAATGCTCAAAATTTACAGCTCTCCTCATAGAGCGCGAGTGGCACTGAGCGCTAAGTGAAATCTAGCGTAATTGAGCGAACCTGGTTAGGGTGCAGGCCATTGACCTGATCCAGCTAGAACGCTGCTTTCGAGGACTAACCGTTTCGCATCTCGCGAATGGTGAAGACCACGATCAGGGAAGATTTGCGGTGGAATTGGTTCTTGCCCGAGCCCCTGGCACCGCTCTCAATGCTCATGCGGATGGAGAGTCGCATTGTCAAACCCAACGATGAAAATTCTGTACGGCCCGCCTGGGACTGGGAAAACCTGGCAGGCAGCCAGGGAGGCGGTAAGGGCTATTGAGCCTGCACGCTACGCTCTTGCAATGCAGGAGGCCAATCCTGCCGGAGCATTGCGAACGCTGCATGAGAGCTTGGTCTCTGAAGGTAGGATCCTCTGGGTCACTTTCCATCCGAGCTATTCATATGAAGATTTTGTCGAAGGCTATAGGCCGGTGGTTGATGATGCCGGACAGCTTGCTTATCGAGTCGTCGATGGTCCATTCAAATCACTCTGCTTGCGTGCGCGATTCGAAACGGATCTACAGATCGGTGAGCAATTATTGGATGGTTCGGGAAGGCCGGCGGGTATCGTGGTTGAAAAAGATTCTGGTGGCTGGGTGGTTCGTGTAACGCCTAAGCGCTCAGATCAAGTCGCTAATTCGATCGACAAATATGTCCCCCGATTTGTAGTAAATCGCATTTTGGCTATGGGTCTACCCCCCCAGATATTTTCTATTCCCGGCACTGGAAGCTATGAGTTAGCTGAGTATGGTATCGACCCTAGTGATCATGATGTTCCTGGCCCACAGGAAGAGGACACAGCGACTACTCGTAATGGATCCGTGATTCGAAAAATTGTAGCTGCTCGTACAGGAATGTTTTCGAGCTCTGATCTGAGTAACTCTGCTCACATAGGGTCCGTCGTACGCCGACTCAGCGTGCTCCAAGAAGAAGGGCCAGGAGCCGGCAGCCCCGTTGCACTTGTCATTGACGAAATTAACCGGGCAGAACCGTCGAGAGTCTTTGGAGAACTGCTCACATTGCTGGAAATAGACAAGCGCGAAGGAGAGCCCGAGGCGAAACAGATATGGCTTCCGTATTCCAAGAAGCTATTTTCAGTACCCGCGAATGTGTCGATCATCGGAACGATGAACACAGTTGATCGCTCGTTGACTGCTTTAGATTTTGCAATGAGACGCCGATTTGAGTTCACGCAAGTTCCAGCGCGGCCGGAACTTGTCCCAGATAGTTATGGGGGTGTAAATACTCGCGCACTGTTGCAACGGATCAACAATCGAGTAGCAATGTTGCTCGGTAGCGGTTATGAGTTTGGGCATGCTTTTCTGATGCAGGAAAAACTCGATGCTACCAGCTCTTCTATGTCTTGGGCAGAAGAGCCAGACAGACAGCTTCGCGTTTTAGCTCACGTAATTAGAGCGAATATTCTGCCGACGCTTGCTGAATATCTACATGGAGACTGGAGTAAAATTCGGGCAATTGCGGGCGAGTCTCGTGATGGAGTCGAAATTATTTCGCTGTTTGAGTCACCTCCCTTGGATCCTCAGTTCATGAGCCGGTTGCCGGATGACTATGAAACATTTGAGGCTGCCTCATTAACATTTTCACACTGGTGGGACCCGAACGGTATTGACTGGGACAGTGGGCGATTCCTTCGCTTTATCACTTCATTGTCAGCGGGCAACTAACCCGGGGAGAGACTCTTTTGCCTGAAGTAACTACTTGGGAGGGGATGCCTATTCCCCTGCCGTCCGATGTAGACCCACGTTGGTTTGCAGATCGACTGATGCGGCTTACGGAGTCGGCACCTTTTACCGCCTTTCGCTGGAAAAAGGGGCGGTTACATGCGGCGGAGGTTGTCGGCTGTATTCAGTTGGGTCGTTTTCGGATCAATATTCTACCTAAGCTCGACACAGTTGAGCTTAGTCGTGATAAGTCGTTTTTACTGAATCTTTTACGCTCTGCTGGGTACCTGAGCTCCCTGCACCAAGGCACGGCAAACGTCCGTGCGGAAAATCTGGATCCATTAGAGGCGATGATTTCTGAGGTTGCAATGGGGATGACCCGCGCTCTGCGTGAAGGCTACCCTAGGCGATATGAACTAACGCGCGAGGACTCACCTGTTTTAAGGGGGAGAATTGACTTTACACGGCTCTCTACTCGGCTGCCGGGATCTGCTGTTGTACCTATTCTATATTCCCCTTTGAGTATGAGTAACCAGCTCGCCGAGGTTATTAAAGGGGTCGCGAGTTTCCTGCATCAAATTACCCGTAGTGGTGTTAATCGTCAAATATTAGGGGTGGTTCTTGCCAATCTCTCACTAGTTGATACTAAAGTAGTGAGTGTTGCCAAAGTTGATGCTTTGGTGCTTTCCCGGTATGAGATGCATTGGTCTGACACGTTGGCAATAGGCCGGTTATTGTTGAGTGGGCAGTCGCCAGACCCAACTTTCGGTGGAAATAATAGAGCGTTTTCGTTGCTTTTCCCTATGCAGCACCTTTATGAGCGTGCATTGAGGAAGATCCTTGCTACTGCTATTGATGATAGTGAGCTTGATGTCAGTTCTCGCACTGAGTCTTTGTTCCTATTCGTAAACGCGAAAGATCAATCGGGGGTTGTTCGGTTGCGACCCGACTATGTTTTTAGTCGGTCAGGCGTACAAGTTGCTATTGCGGATGCAAAGTGGAAACGTGCAAGTGAGAATGGTGCTGCGCATGGTATAAAACGAGAAGATCTTTATCAGATACATGCGTATTTGACGCGGTATAAGGTTTCCCGGGCTCTTATTCTCGTCCCCAGGGCTCCCTGGATGCCTGAAAAGTGGATTAAGAGTTTTCTGGATCCGGAAACAAATGCTCAAATTCACTTAATTGGAGTTGATATCGAGGGGTTGGTGAGTCGTGGGTTTGAGGTGAGGAGTGCCAGTTACAAACTGCTTGCTGAAATGCTTAGTAGTGTCTTGCCTAAATAAAGTCATTTCTTTGCTTTTCTCGTTCGAATCTCTTGATGTGCGAGTTGCTCAGAAAGCACATATTCAATACACCACCGCTCTAAACTCCCATCTGAGCTGATTGGTTCTACCCTCATTGCCATTGCTCTGTCCATGAAGGGGATCGTTGGATTAGAAAAACATGTTCAATCTGTTTTTCTACTTGAAAAAGCTCGACTTACAGTTTATGTTCCCAGAATCGTAAGACGCGCCAACCGCTTTCGATCAAAGCAACGGTTTGTCTGCGGTCCCGTATAGTGTTTGATGCTAACTTAGTCGACCAGAATTCGGACCTTGTTCGTGGCATAACATAGTGCTGCGGACAGCCGTGCCAGAAACAGCCGTCTATGAATATCACTACTTTCCGCGAGGTGAACACTATGTCGGGGCGAGCTTACCCAACTTTGAAGTTCACTCGGAATCGGAAGCCCCAGTGCCATAGTACTTTGCGCAGTAGCATCTCAGGGGCAGTATCCCGCCCTCTGATTTTTGACATGTTAGAGCTGCGAGAGAGGTCTGGTCCCAAACCTCTCTGTGAGTCCTTAGCTGATGACAAGTTGTTCTGGTTCATCGGTATGTGAAAGATTAGACAGTCTTTTTGAGCTAGGCGTTGTGATTTCTTTGGACAGAACCTGCGCAACCCTCTGTGCAAACTGCATGCTTAATAGCGGCGGCACCGCGTTTCCAACGACTCGGAAACCATCTACAAGACCAACACTTCCGAACCTATAATCATCAGGGAAGGACTGTACTCGCGCGGCTTCCCGAACAGATAGTGTTCGCGGAAGAGTCGGGTGGACAAACGCATAGGTGTCTTTCGCCATATGGCTGACGATAGTCTTGGAGGGTTGCGCGGGGTCCATACGAGACAGCCAATCGCCATGCGCACCCTCACGCTTTCGAAGGTAAGTTGCCGTCAGCAGGTGATGTTGAAGCTCTCCGGGTTGGGGGGGGATGCTTTCTAGCAATAGGCGAAGGCTTAGTGAGCCATCTGCGGACGCAGCTAGCTCGCTGACTTCATTATCAGAGACCCCAAGGCGTACGGCTAGGTCAGGGGAAGCTTTGAGTTCGCCAGTGAGTTTCGTCAGCATCGTTGCTATCCGCTGAAGAGTAGGTGACTCATCGCAGCGATAATCCATCCAGCGCTTCCCAGGTCCCATAAGCGAGAAAAATGCTTCATCATCACGCCGTGGTGGACGTGCAAGGTGTGCATCGACAACCGTTCCCCGAAATGCCCACGCTCGGTAGATATCACTTGATAGATTGTGCGCTGCGGGCTCATTGTGGTGTGGGCGATGAGGTTTTTTGAGGGTGGCCTCTTGCACTTCCTGGTTGCTGAAGTTGGGCGCGGGTAGCTCCTCCAGCGCTACTTGCAAAGGAACCGGGCTACGCCGTTGCAGTGAAAGGCACCAAGATGCAGCGTCTGAGCTTGAAAGAATTTTGCTCAGTTCTTTTCTCACGCCAGCCATAACAAAGCGCTCACGCGCCTGGGGCACTGCATGTTGTGAGGCTACAACAATTTTTCGCGACACTGCATAACCGAGGCCTCGTTCTGATACTGATTCGATTGCTTCGGCCAGAATGTCGGCGGCGTCAAATTCGATGCCTTCTGCTTTGACTACCGCTTGGAAGTGACGCACATTTTCAAACAGGAATACTTTCGGGGCGAGCGCAGCCACAAAAAGCACATACTGATGCATCAACTGGTTTCGACTATCAACAGAGTCCTCGTCTTCATGGACATGGACACTTTGCTCTTTGAGGCTGCGAATTTTACCTCGACCGATTCTGCTGAACCCCTGGCAAGGAGGACCTCCCAGCAACACAGTTACCTGCCGCCCATCTTCGTAAATCGTCTTGAGTTTTGCCTGGACAGAAGGGGTTTCGAAGAAAGACCTTCTGACAGCTTCGCGTGTGGCCCGCCATTCTATCCACAAGGACTTCACGGTCCGCATTGAGGAGCCTTCGAGGAAATCCATGAATTTGTCTATTCGCTCTGCGGCAGATGCTAGCTGGCCCCGCCCAGCTCCACTGGCACGAGTCGTCAACTTTCCGGCCTCAGCGTCCCAAAGTTTCCGCATGGCTGAGCGGCATGACCGTAGGAGCTTATCGTCTAGTGGCGCATCGGAAGGCTTGACTGCGTCCGAGAGATCCCCATCATTGTGCCAAATAAGTGGGCCAATTTTAGGGTAGGAGCCGCCGCTCGAAGGTAGTTTTGTGGCGTTGTGAAAGCCTGAGACAGAGGTTTGGCCTAGCGCAGCAGCCCCCAGTTTTTTTATTGCAGAGACGTAGTCTGGGCGAGCTCTTTGAGCGTACAGATCTTCTAAAAAGTTTTGGTCAAGTTCTCTAAGCCTCTTTCTAAGGCCTGGAATTCCTCCATTGTCTAGGGTGGAAATTTCGCTGGCCAACACAGCATCACCGGTAGATCGGGCTAGGTGATCCAAGTAGTAACCCTGGATCTCAGCTTCGCTCATAAAATCGGTTATGTCGCTTTGCCTGGCTATAGGCAGGTCCCCAGACGGAGATGGATGATTATCATTGAAGACTCGAACCATTGGCGCCTCAATATCCAGCGCCATTGCCACGCGATATACCTGGCCACCGTCAAAGCGTTCGAAGCCTAGCGACATCCCACCGCAGCCACAAAAAAGATCAACGACATTCAGAGGCTTATGAGGCGTTATAGATAAGGTATCCATACCCACAATAGGAGGGCGCGGGGATAAAAAGGCTTCCTCGGTTTCGTTGCGTTGTTTTGGACCGGGTTGCACATTGTTTGAAGATTGCCCTCCTTCCAGCCATAGTCGGTACTTTGCCATGGAATCGCTACGGACATACTCGCCGGCGAGATGTCGCTCCATCGCGGAGGAACCGATACCAATGGCCGCTGCCGCGGCTTGCAGGGTCAAATTCTGTGCCTGGATTTTCTGGCGGATCTTGATGAGGGTGGGATTGATCATAGAGCTCAACATAGAAATTCAAAGGCATGGGCAAGACATGCGGGATGAAAGCAATGATACAGGAAGGTCTGAGGAGCTGCCCTGTACCTATGCTGGTTTGGCGATGGATGACGAGCTTCGATCGTTTCCTAGCATTGCACTTGGAGCCCCTGCTTAGCGCGTGAGCGTTGCTCGTCCAGCCTCAAGAATTGAAGGTGTAGCGATACTTTCAGCACAGCTAAACCAACCTCGCGAAACAAATGCTTCCATTCGTCGGGCTGTACTTATCTAGATCGTGTCCCTGGAAGTGGTGTAACTGAACCAACCGAAGGCGCCCTGTAGGCG
>NZ_JBSVWN010000101.1:0-9131 GCF_054071325.1 Pseudomonas sp. SDO5215_S409
TACGTACGGTGGTGTGAGAGGACGGCGGATGTGAATCCGCCTCCTACTCTATGCCCCGCTCAAGGATATTGCGGGCCAGGAAAGCTTGGCCGGGTCATCGGACACCAGCCGCCTGATGTGTGTAGTGCAGGTGAATTTATCGCGACAGCTTTCCCAGGTAAGGAAGCTGACGGCATGCCGCGTACTGTTCACCCCTTCATTCCCGGCCGATTGCGCCTGTTCATCCGTGTGGCCCTGTGCGGCCAATTGTTATGGCCCGCGCTGGCGTCGGCCACCGCCGCTTATGACGACCTGATCCGCCAGGCCCGCTCCGGCCACTATGGCCCGGCGCTGGACCTGTTGCGCCAATTGCCCGCCGCGCAGCAGAGCGCTGGGCAGGTCAGTGACCACTTGTTGATTGCCAGTTGGGCCCGGCAGGACGCCGAAGTGTTGGCGGTTTACCAGGCGCAGGGCCGTCACCGCCACCTCAGCGCCCAGGCCCTTGCGACCGTGGCCCGGACCTATCGCAACCAGCAGCGCTGGCCCGAGGCGCTGGCGGTCTACCGGCAGGCGCTGGTGCGTGAACCGAACAATCCCGACCTGCAAATAGGCGTGGCGCTGACCCAGGCCGATGCGGGCCAGGCGAGCCAGGCGGTGCCGTCGCTTCGGGCCTTGGTGGCGGCCCAACCCGAAGACGTCGAACGCCGCATGGCGCTGGGCTATGCATTGACCCGCGCCGGGTTGCCGTTTGACGCGTTGTTTGAATTCGACCAGGCCTGGATCCGCGCCGGCAGCAAACCTGATGTGGTCCGTGAATACCTCATGGCGCTGCAACGCGCACGCCTGCCGGAACCGGCCCTGCGCCTGGCCGATCGCCACCCCGGCGTGCTCGACCCGGTGGCCCGGCGCCGCCTTGAGGGCGACCTGGCCGCCGAGCGCGTGCGCCTGGCTGAGTTCGCCTCGCGCACGGAGGCCGAGCGCTACGTCATCGCCGACCGCGCCCTTAACGATTATCACCGGCTGCTCACCATGTGGGCCCCCGACCCCAGCGCCCACGACGACGTGGTGCGCTGGCGCATCGACCGGCTCGGCGCGCTCAAGGCCCGGGCGCGCACCGCCGAAGTGATCCACGACTACCAGGCCCTGCAGGACGAAGGTGTACAACTGCCCACCTACGCCCTGCGCTGGGTGGCCGCCGCCTACCTCGACCAGCGCCAGCCGGAACGGGCCGCGCCGTTGTATCGCCAGGTCCTGGCGGCGCCGGATGCCGACGCTAGCGATCACGTGCAAGACAGCTCTGCGCTGTTTTACGCCCTGCTGGAGAACGATCAGGTCAGTGCCGCCCGCGAGGTGGCCCACCAGTTGGCCCGCTCGCAAAAGCCTCGCGTGGAACTCAAGGGCCTGCCCGTCGGCAACCCTAACGATGCGTGGATGGACGCCCAACAATTGGCCGCGCAGGCGGGCACCTACAGCGCCGACTTGCCCGCCAGTGAAACAAGCCTGGCCGCCCTGGTGCAGCAGGCGCCCGGCAACGTCGGCCTGCGCCTGGCCCAGGCCGACCTGTACCGCGCCCGCGACTGGCCGCGCCGCGCCGAAAACACCCTGAAGGAAACCGAAGCCCAGGCCCCGCGTGACATCGGCCTGGAAGTTTCCCAAGGCCACACCGCCCTGGACTTGCAGGCGTGGCGCCAGCTCGACGCACTCACCGACGACGTACTCGCCCGTGCCCCGGACAACCGGCAGGTGCAGCGCCTGAGCCGTCTGCGCGATGTGCACGACATGGCCGAATTACGGGTCGAGGCCTACACCGGCAAAAGCCATGGCGGCGGCGACCGGGGCGCGGGCGCGGTGGCCGGTAGCCGCGATTGGGGCATCGAAAGCCTGATCTACAGCCCGCCCCTTGACGACGACTGGCGCGTGTTCGGCGGCGCCGGTTACGCCACCGCCGATTTTCAGGAAGGCACCGGCCAGCACCGTTGGCAACGCGTGGGCGTGGAGCGGCGCACCCGCGACATGACCCTGGAGGCCGAGGTGTCCAACCACACCTATGGCCACGGGGCCAAGCAGGGCGCGCGGGTGGCGGTGGCCCGTGACATCGACGACCACTGGCAGTACGGCGCAAGCCTGGACTACCTGTCGGCCAACACCCCGCTGCGGGCGCTCAATGCCGACATCACGGCCAACGGCGCCAGTGGGTTTATCCGCTGGCGCGCCAATGAAAGCCGCGAATGGAAACTGGCGGTGAGCCCGTCGTATTTCAGCGACGGCAACGACCGGGTCGAAGCCGTGCTCACCGGCCGCGAAGGCCTCTACAGCACGCCAAAGGTGCAAGTGGACCTGGGCCTGGACGTGGCCACCAGCCGCAACAGCAAACAAGACACGCCGTACTTCAACCCACGCGCCGACTTCAGCGTGCTGCCCGTGGTGACCGTCAACCACGTGCTGTACCACCGCTACGAAACCCAGTGGAGCCAGCAGTTCCAGCTGGGCGCGGGCACCTACAGCCAGCGCGATTACGCCACCGGCGGCGTGGGCCTGATCGGCTACGGCCAGCGTTTTCGCTGGAACGACGTGCTGGAAACCGGCGCCAACCTGAGCTGGATCAGCCGACCTTTTGACGGTGAGCGCGAGCGCGATGTGCGCCTGCTCGTCGACCTCACCTACCGCTTCTGAGAAGGGCCCGACCATGCCTGTTTTGTCCCGCTGCCTGCTGGCCCTGTGTCTCTTGCTGAGCAGCGCCTGCGCCCAACAACCTGCACCGTTCACGCCGCCCGCCGAGCGGCCCGAACCTGCCATGCAAGCGGCGTGGCCCAAGAACCATTTCCTGGGCATTGCCTACCACGACATTGAAGACCGCGACCCCGACCAGGCCGTGGTGGCGGTGCGCACCGAACGGTTGATCGAGCAGTTGGCGTGGCTGCGCGAGAACGGTTACCAGCCGGTGTCTGTCGACCAGATCCTGGCCGCCCGCAACGGCGGCCCGGCGCTGCCGGTCAAGGCGATCATGCTCAGCTTCGACGATGGCTACGCAAGCTTCTACACGCGGGTGATGCCGATTTTGCGCGCCTACCACTGGCACGCACTGCTCGCGCCGGTGGGCAGTTGGGTCGACACGCCGCTGGGCCAGCCGGTGGATTTTGCCGGCACGCCGCGCCCGCGTTCGCAGTTTCTGACCTGGCAGCAAGTGCGTGAAGTCGCCCAATCGGGGCTGGTGGAAATCGCCGCCCACACCGATGCCAACCACAAGGGCATCCTGGCCAACCCCCAGGGCAACCTGCAGCCCGCCGCGACCACCCGCCGCTTCGACCCGGCCACCCAGCGCTATGAAAGCGAAGCGCAATTTCAGGCGCGCCAGCGTGCCGACGTCGTGGCCATTTCCGACAAGATTCGCGCCGTCACCGGCAAGGCGCCGCGGGTGTGGGTATGGCCTTACGGCGCCGCCGACGGCACTTCGCTGGCGGTGGTGGGCGAGCAGGGCTACCAGATGGCGCTCACCCTGGAAGACGGCCTGGACAGCCTGGGCAACCTGATGAGCAGCCCGCGTTTTCTGGTGGCGTCCGACCCCGACGGCGAGCACTACGCCAACGCCATCGTCGGCACCCAGGCCGAGATTCCGATGCGGGTGCTGCACGTGGACCTGGACAACGTGTATGACCCGGACCCGGCGCAACAGGCGCGCAACCTCGACCAACTGGTGCAGCGCGTGGTGGACATGGGCGCCAGCACGGTGTTCCTGCAAGCCTTCGCCGACCCCAAGGGCGATGGCCTGGTGCATTCGCTGTATTTCCCCAACCGCCACCTGCCGGTGCGTGCCGACCTGTTCAACCGCGTCAGCTGGCAACTGCGTACCCGCGCTCATGTGAATGTGTTTGCGTGGATGCCGGTGCTCAGCTTTGCACTGGACCCGACGCTGCCCCGGGTCACCCGCTGGGACCCGCACACCGGGCAGGTCGCCCCCGACCCGGATCAGTACCGACGGCTGTCGCCATTCGACCCCAAGGTGCGCCAGCTCATTGGCGAGATCTACGAAGACCTGGCCCGCACCACGGCCATCGACGGCGTGCTGTTTCATGACGATGCGCTGCTGTCGGACTTTGAAGACGCCAGCACCGCCGCCCTGCAAACCTATGCCGCCAACGGCCTGCCGGGCAGCATCGAGGCCTTGCGGGCCGACCCGGCCGTGCTGCAGCGCTGGAGCCGGTTCAAGAGCCGCTACCTGGTCGACTTCACCACCGAGCTGGCCGCCAAAGTCCGCGCCCTGCGCGGCCCACAAGTCCAGACCGCACGCAATATCTTTGCCGAGCCGATGCTCAACCCGGCCAGCGAAGCCTGGTTCGCGCAGAACCTCGACGACTTTTTGGCCAGTTACGACTGGACCGCGCCGATGGCCATGCCGCTGATGGAAGGCGAGTCCCTCAAGGGCTCCAATGCCTGGCTGGAAAAGCTCGTGGCCACCGTCAAGGCGCGCCCCGGCGCACTGCAACGCACGGTGTTCGAGCTGCAAGCCAGGGACTGGCGCACCCCGAACGCGGGCGACCTCTCTGGTGCGCAAATGGCCGAGTGGATGGGCGTGCTCAAGCGCCAGGGCGTGACCAGCTTCGGCTACTACCCGGACAACTTCCTGGAGAACTCACCGCCGCTGAACACCGTGCGCCCGGCCCTTTCCAACCAATGGAACCCTTGACCCATGTTTGACAGAATCCTTGCGCTTATCGTCTTGTCACTGGTGCTGGGGGTGCCGCTGGGGCTGATCTTTCTGCTCACCGGCCAGTTCCTGATGGACTTTGTGTTTTTCTATCCGCTGTTCATGTCGGGCCTGTGGATCGCCGGTGGGGTGTACTTCTGGCTGCACTGGGAGCGGCACTGGCCGTGGGCCGACGACACCCCGGCGCCGGTGATTGCGGGCGAGCCGCTGATCTCGATCCTGATCCCTTGCTACAACGAGGGTGACAACGCCGCCGATACCATTGGCGCGGCGCTGGCCCAGCGTTACCGCCACATCGAAGTGATCGCCATCAACGACGGCTCCAGTGACAACACGGCGGCGGTACTCGACGCGCTGGCCTTGAAGGAGCCACGCCTGCGGGTGCTGCACCTGGCGCAAAACCAGGGCAAGGCGGTGGCCCTGCGCATGGGCGCGGTGGCGGCGCGCAGCGAGTACCTGGTGTGCATCGACGGCGACGCGCTGCTGGCGCCGAACACGGCGGCGTACCTGGTGGCGCCGATGCTCGACAACCCGCGCCTGGGCGCCGTCACCGGCAACCCGCGCATTCGCACGCGCTCCACCCTGATCGGCCGGGTGCAGGTGGGCGAGTTCTCGTCGATCATCGGGCTGATCAAACGCACCCAGCGCGTGCTGGGGCGCATCTTCACCGTGTCCGGCGTGGTGGTGGCGTTCCGGCGGGCGGCCTTGGACCGGGTCGACTACTGGAGCACCGACATGATCACCGAAGACATCGACGTGAGCTGGAAGCTGCAACTGGACCACTGGAGCATCTTCTACGAGCCCCGTGCGCTGTGCTGGATTTTGATGCCCGAAACCCTTCGCGGCCTGTGGAAACAGCGCCTGCGCTGGGCCCAGGGCGGCGCTGAAGTGTTGTTCAAGAACATCCGGGGCATCTGGCAGTGGCGCCACCGCTACCTGTGGCCATTGCTGTTCGAGTACTGCCTGTCCACGGGCTGGGCCTTTACCTTTTTGCTTTCGGTGATCTTCTGGGGCGTGGGCAAGGTGGTGCCGATGCCCCAGGCGATTGCCGTGGATTCGCTGATGCCGCCCGCGTTTACCGGCCTGTTGCTGGCGGTGGTGTGCCTGCTGCAATTCGCGGTGAGCCTTCTGATCGACCGACGCTACGAGCGCGGCCTGGGTAAGACCCTGTTCTGGACCGTGTGGTATCCGCTGGTGTTCTGGCTGGTGAGCCTGTTCACCACGCTGGTCAGTTTTCCCAAGGTGCTGTTCCGCCAACACCAGAAACGCGCGCGCTGGGTCAGCCCGGACCGCGGCATCAAAGCCCCCGAAAAGGACTTGCGTTCATGAACCTGATCCACACTTCACAGCGGCCGCTGATGCGCGCCATCGACGTGTTCCTGACCCTGCTGGCCTGGGCTGGGCTGATGACCCTGCTGGTGCGCGGGCTGGTGCCGATGCTCGACAGCCACGGCGGCCCCCGCGTGGACGCGCCGATCTTCGCGGCCTTGCAGACGTTGCAGGTGTACGCCTGGATTGCACTGGCCAACGCCGCGATTTTGATCGGCTGGGCGCGCTACCAGAAGCGTCGCAGCGACAGCTTTGCCCAGCGCCGCTCGGCCATTGCGCTGTTGAGTGACAAAAGGTTGATCGAGAGTTTCAGGCTTGAGGCCCAGGCGTTCAGGCAATTGCAACAGCCGGGGGTGCTGGTGATTCACAACGACGAGGAGGGCGGCGTGCACAAAGTGGTGCCGCATGGGGCGCCGCGGCCGGGGTTGAAGGTGGTGGGTTATCGGCAGGATGTGGTCTGAGGGGCTGCGGATGCGCCAGCAGTTTTTCACGCGTGCGTTGACTTGTCGGGAGCGTTGCGGGCAAGCCGCTCCCACAGCGCCGGGCTGTGAGCCCGTTCGAGGGGGAGCGGGTTGGCCTGCGAGGGTGCCGCCCGGCAGGTTCATCCAGGCGTCAAATCCTCAGGCCCGGGGCGCCTAGGCCTGAGCCGTTTGCTCCGGCTTCTCGGTGCCCTCTTGCGTCGCCGGTGCGGCAGGTTCTGCCGGCGGCGCCGCCTCTAGTGCTGGTGGTGTCTTGCCGATCACCCACTCTTTGAGTTTTTCTGTCGCTTCGGTGCCAACCGTTGATCCCGCCCCCTGTACCACGCCTTTGATTGCCGAGCCTGCGACACTGTCGGTGCTAGGAGCTGTCGGCTGCTGAGTCGTGCGTGGCGGGATTTTTACCGGTGTTTTTGCCGGTAGCCGTGCCGGGGCACGTGAGGAAAGTTTCGATTTCAGCCTTTTGAATTTCAGCCCCCGTTTTTCGCGAGAGTGTTCTGCCTGATCCGCACCGCTCGAGGAGGGGGCCGGGTCGCTGTACGCCCAGGCGTTGGTGGCGGGGGAGGACGGGGTGGCGACAACGTTCGGTTCCGTCGGGAGTTTTTGAGTGAAGTGATAACCAGGATTTGTAATCTGCATCAGGTATCTCCATCAGTTTGGAAAACAGTCGTGGTAGGGCCTTGGAGCCCGCAAGCCTAGTGGCGCGTCGTTATGGGCCAGTTCCGCCCGCTGATCGGTCTGCTCATTGGAAAACGCTGCACGGGAATATTTACCCAGGCTCAGCTGTTTACTGGGCGAGGCTCTGTGTGCGAGCCCGGTCAACATCTTTTTTGAGGGCTTTTTGGCATGAATCAACGTCCCAAACACACATACGTATTGGTCGCAGGCGCCTGGCATGGCGGGTGGGTGTGGCGGGATGTGATCCCGGCCTTGAGGGCGATGGGGCACACGGTGTCTGCCCCGACCTTGAGCGGGTTGGGCGAGCGTCGCCATAACGCCACCGGCGATATCGGCCTCAGCACGCACATCGAGGACGTGGTTGCCCACATCGAGATGGAGGACCTGCAATCGGTCACGCTGGTGGGTTGGAGTTATGGCGGGATGGTGGTGACGGGTGTGGCCTCGCGGTTGCCGGGCAGGATCAAGTCGCTGATCTACCTGGACGCGTTCGTGCCCGATAACGGCAAAGCGTTGGTGGACTACATGCCGGCGGAAAAACGTGCAGCGCTGCAACCGTTTTTCACCGAAGGCAAACCTATCCCCCCGATGCCCCTGGAGGTGTTCGGCATTACCGATCCGGCAATGGTGGCCTACATCACACCGCGCCTTGCACTACAGCCGTCGCTGACCTTTTTCGAGCCCGTCGAGATTCAGCCGCTGAGCGCGCAGGTGTCGGTGAGCTACGTGTATTGCGAGGGGTATGTGGGCAGTGCGTTCGGCGCTTTCTATGAGCGGTTCAAGTACGACCCGAACGTGCAGACGGCCGTATTGCGCACCCACCATCACTGCATGCTGCAAGACCCGCTCGCCACGGTAGAGGCCTTGGTGACCCTGGCTTGACGCTGGCTGAGAACGCGCCGCCACCCCATGACACGCAGCGGCGGTTCTCGGCAGTGGGTGTCACGCGGCATGACCCCGCCATTGCAGGCGGGTCAGCGCGATTGATGGGCTCGGCGGGCTATGTAGCCGCTGGCCATTATGCGCAACTAGTTGCGCACTTAACTGTGGATAACCCTGTGCATATCGTTAAAGAGCCCATGCCACTAAAGGCTTGTAGCCAAGTGCGCAAGAAGTTGCGCAGTAGTGCGCAACTTTTTGCGCACTTTTTTCATGTTTAACGCTTTAAAAATAACATCTAGAAACATAATAATGACTAACTCTTTGTTCTCTATCGACAATTAATTGCGTGGCACGAAGTTTGATTGGAAGTTGACACCCAGCGCGGCAATTTCGCCCCCTGGGCACTCACATTTCCGAGCAAGGAGCACCGCAATGGCTACGCCAGCGTATATGTCCATCACCGGCACCAAACAAGGTCTGATCACCGCCGGTGCCTTCACCGCTGACTCGGTCGGCAACACCTACCAGGAAGGTCATGAAGACCAGGTCATGGTTCAGGGTTTCAGCCACGAAGTGATCATCCCGCGTGACCCGCAGTCCGGCCAACCTACCGGCCAGCGCGTTCACAAGCCGGTCAAAATCACCAAGGTGTTCGACAAGTCTTCGCCACTGCTGCTGGCGGCACTGACCTCCGGCGAGCGTCTGACCGAGATCACCATCCAGTGGTACCGCACCTCGGCTGCCGGTACTCAAGAGCACTACTTCACCACCAAACTGGAAGACGCAATCATCGTTGATATCAACGATTACATGCACAACTGCCAGGACCCATCCAACTCGCACTTCACCCACTTGGAAGATGTGGAGTTCACCTACCGCAAGATCACTTGGACCCATGAAGTGTCCGGCACCTCCGGCTCCGACGACTGGCGCACCCCCGTGGCTGCGGTCTAAGACCCACTAGCCGTTCAAAACATCGGCCAGCTTGCTGGCTGATGTTATTTCGCCGCATCAAGCAAGGAACACAGGATGTTCGCGCCAGCCAACCAAACCCACTTCAGCCTGACCGTCGAAGGGCTCTC
>NZ_JBSVWN010000102.1:0-8294 GCF_054071325.1 Pseudomonas sp. SDO5215_S409
CGACGACCATGTCCAGCCCGCGCTCGACGCAGATCGCCACGCGCGCATCCGGCTGCACACCGAGTTCACGCAGGTGGTGGGCCAGGCGGTTGGCACGTTCGTTGAGTTGGCGATAGCTCAGGCGTTGCTCACCCGCCAGCACCGCGACGGCGTCCGGCGTGCGCGCAACCTGGGCTTCGAACAGGCCATGCAGGGTCTGTTGCAGCGGGTAATCGCGGGCGGTGTCGTTGAACGCCACCAGCAATGTTTCGCGCTCTGCCGCCGGTAGCACCGGCAACTGTTGCAAGGCGGTACTCGGCGCGGTGTCCAGTGCGTCGACCAGGCTGTACAACGCCTGCTGCACATAGTCCACCACGCGCTGGGCATCCACCGCGATGGCTTGCACGTTCAGGCGGAAGCTTTCGCCTTGGTCATCCACGTTCAAGGCCAGCGGGTAGTTGGTGCGCTCTTCACTGGCCAGCGTCTCGATACCCACCCAGGCGTCGCGCGTCTGGTGCATCACACCGTCGCTGGCGCTGTGACGGTAATTGAGCATGGCACTGAACAACGGCGCCGGTGCCACCACGCCGCTGCAACGCTGGGCCAGAGACAGTGAAGCGTGCTCATGCCCCAGCAAGGCCGAGAGCCGTGCATGGGTGGACCGTACGCCTTCGCGCACGTTTTGCTCACCGATGTCGACCCGCAGCGGCAAGGTGTTGATGAACATGCCCAGTGCCCGGTCGGCCCCCTGGCCGCCTTGCATGCGCCCTACCAGCACCGTGCCGAACACCACGTCCTGCTTGCCGCTGACCGCGCCCAGCACCCGGGCATAAGCCAGGTGGAACAGGCTGGCGACCGTGACGCCCAGGGCCCGCGCCGCCGCGCGCAGGCGCAGGTTCAAGTCGGCTGGCAGGGTCTGGGTCACTTCGGCAACGGTGTTGCCGTCGCTCTGCACGTCTTTCAGGCCAAACGGCAGCGTTGGCTCATCGATGTCGCCCAGCATCTCGCGAAAGAACGCCTCATGCTCGTACTCGACATCGCCCAAGCGCGTCTGGGCGACGTAGTTGCGATAAGGCACCGCAGGCGCCAGTGGCTCGGTGGAGCCCAACAGGCTTGCGGCCATTTCCCAACTGACGACTTCCAGCGCCGTGTGGTCCAGTGCCATGTGGTGGAACAACAACACCGCCACGGTGCGCCCGTTGCGTTCATCGCGGGCATAAGCCAGGCGCATCAACGGGGCCTGGCTGACGTCGAGGCGATAGTGCCGCGCATCGAAACGCGCATGCAGTTGGCCCAGGATGTCGCCGTCTGCCGGGTCGAGCGTGACCTCCTGCACCGGCAGTTCGGCCTTGCGCCACACCACTTGCGCCGGGGTGCCGAGACCTTCCCAGACGATACCGGTGCGCAAGATGTCATGCCGGTCGACCACGTTTTGCAACGCTTGGGCGAACGCCTGCAAACGCTCCAGGCTGTCAAACGCGATGTGCGATTGCAGCAGGTACGGATCGCCCTGCTCCGCCGTGATGTGGTGGTACAGGATGCCTTCCTGCAACGGTGCCAGGGCATAAATGTCCTGCACGTTGGCTACGCCGCCCGGCACGCGGGAGACGATATGGTCGATGCTCGCCTGGTCCAGGCTGGCCAGCGGCAGCAGGTCGGGCGTGATGCGCTCACATTCAGGCGTAATCCGGTTGGCCGGTACGGCGACTTCACGCCCACTGCCCACGGCAGCCGCCAGTGCAGCCAGGGTCGGTTGCTTGAACAGCACGCGTACGTCAGCACTGAAATCGACCTGGCGCATGCGCTCGATCAAGCTCACCGCAAGCAGCGAATGGCCGCCCAGCTCGAAGAAGTTGTCGTGACGCCCCACCTGCTCGACCTTGAGCACATCGGCCCAGATCTGCGCCAGGGTGGTTTCCACCTCGCCTTGCGGTGCTTCATAACCGCGACTCAGGACCGCGTCCTGATCCGGCGCAGGCAGGGCCTTGCGATCGACCTTGCCGTTGTTGGTCAACGGCAGGCTGTCCAGGCGCACATAAGCGGCCGGCACCATGTAGTCCGGCAGTTGGGCGTGCAAATGGTCACGCAGCACTTCGATTTCAACCGCGTCGCGCTCGGTGAAGTACGCCACCAGGCGCTTGTGGCCCGGCTCGTCTTCACGCGCCAGTACCACCGCGTCCTTGACCTGCGGGTGTTCGCTCAGGCGGGTTTCGATCTCGCCCAGTTCGATACGGAACCCACGGATTTTCACCTGCTGGTCGTTACGGCCCAGGTACTGCAAGGTGCCGTCGGCGCGCCAGGCCACCAGGTCGCCAGTGCGGTACATCAGGCCGTGCTCGAACGGGTCGGCGAGGAATTTTTCTGCCGTCAGGTCTTCACGGTTCAAGTAACCCAGGGCCACGCCCTGGCCACCGATGTACAGCTCGCCGGTTACGCCCACCGGCACCGGTTGCTGATGGGCGTCCAGTACGTAAGTGCGGGTGTTACCCACCGGACGCCCGATGGGGATGCTGCCCTCGCCCGCTTCGGTGATCTCGTGAGTGGTGGAGAAGGTGGTGGCCTCAGTCGGGCCGTAGCCATTGAGCAAGTGCTGCGGCGCGCCGTCCTTGAGGACACGGGCGATCACGCTTGGGTCCAGCACGTCGCCACCCACAATTAGGTAGCGCAGTTGTGGGAACACCGGCAACAAGCCGTCGGCGTATTGATGGAACAAACCGGCGGTCATCCACAGCACACTCACGGCGTGGGTGGTGAGCACCTCTGCAAATGCCTGCTGCGATAGCAGCACATCATGATCGACCACCACCACCGCACCACCGTTGAGCAACGGAGCCCAGACGTCCAGGGTGCTGGCGTCGAACGCAGGGTTAGAGGCGAAGGCCACGCGGTCGCTGGCGTTGAAATCGGCATAGCCGTTGTTGATCACCAGGCGGCTGATCGCGCGGTGCGGCACCAACACGCCTTTTGGCGTGCCGGTAGAACCGGAGGTGTACATGATGTACGCCGCCGTCTCGGCCGATTGTTCAAGCGCCGGGTTGTGTTCGGGGGTATCGCTCAGATCGAGGGTGTCCAGGTCCAGGCGGCGGGCGCCTTCGGGGACTTCGATCGACGAGGCCGTCAGCAGCCATTGTGCGCCGCTGTCCTGAACCATGAAGCCTTGGCGCTCGGCCGGGGCATTGACGTCCAGCGGCACGTACACCGCTGCGCACTTGCTGATTGCCAGTTGGCTCACCAGCAAATCGATGGAGCGCGGCAGCAGGATCGCCACGCTGTCGCCAGGGGCAACACCCAGGCCGATCAAGTGATGGGCCAACTTGTTGGCGCGCAGGTTCAACTGCGCGTAGGTCAAGGATTGCTCGGCGTGCACCGCGACCACTGCCTGCGGGTTAGCTGCAACCTGGGACTCAAACAGTGCATGCACGGTGTGCGTGGCGGGGTAGGCACGGGCGGTGGCGTTGAACGCGACCAGTACTTGCTCTCGCTCAGCCCAAGGCAGGACCGTCAGCCCGTTGATCGGCGCGTCCGGTACCTGCTCCAGTGCCTGCACTAATTGTTCGACCGCGGTGTGCACGAAGTGACAGATGCGCTGTGCGCCCGCCTCTTCAAGGGTCAGCACGTTAAGGCTGAAACCATCGCCCAATTCATCGACGTTCAACGCCAACGGGTAGTTGGTGCGTTCCTCACCGCCCACCACGTCAATGCCGCGCCAGGCCTCTAGTGCTTCATCACTGACGCTGGCCGGCACGCTGTGGCGGTAGTTGAGCAACGCGCTGAACAACGGCGTCGGTGTGGCGACGCCACTGCAGCGCTGGGCCAGGGCCAGCGAGGCATGTTCGTGCCCCAGCAACGCGGTCAGTCGTGCATGGGTAGCCCGCACACTGGCACGTACACCCTGGCCCCCCACATCGATGCGCAGCGGCAAGGTATTGATGAACATCCCCAGTGCCCGCTCGGCGCCTTCGCCGCCTTGCATGCGGCCCATCAGCACGGTACCGAACACCACGCTGTCCTTGCCTGAAGCGGCGGCCAACACTTGGGCCCACGCCAGGTGGAACAGGCTGGCCGCACTCACGCCCAGTTGCCGCGATTGAGCGCGCAGACGCAGGCCCAGCCCAGCTTCCAGCGCCAGGGTGGCCTCTTCGACAGTGCTCGCATCGTTTTGTACGTCTTGCAGGCCGAACGGCAACGTCGGCTCGTCAATATCACCCAACAACTCGCGGAAAAACGCCTCATGTTCCTGTTCGCTGACGCCCAGGCGCGCCTGGGCGACGTAGTTGCGATAAGGCACTGGCTCGCCGAGCACGTGCGTGCCGCCCGCCAGGCTCGCTTGCATTTCATCACGGACTACCTCCATCGCGGTGTGGTCCATGGCCAGGTGGTGGAACAACAAAATGGCGGCTATTGGTGTGTTGGCCGATTCCTGGGCGTACACCAACTGCATCAAAGGAGCTTGTGCGACATCCACGCGGAATCGACGCGCGTCGAACCGTTCGTGCAACTGGTTCAGCACATCACCCTGCGCAGCGTCCAGCGCGATGGCCCGCACTGCCAGCCGGGCGTTGCGCCACACCACTTGCATCGGGCTGTTCAAACCTTCCCAGACGATGCCGGTACGCAAGATATCGTGACGATCGATCACCGCCTGCAACGCTTGGGCAAAAGCGTCGAGACGCCCCTTGTCGGCAAATCTGAACCGTGCCTGCAACAGATACGGGTCGCCCTGTTCGGCGCTCAGGTGGTGATAAAGAATACCTTCCTGCAATGGCGCCAGCGGGTAGATGTCCTGCACGTTGGCCGTACCGCCCGGCACGGTGGCCACAATGCGGTCGATGCTGGCTTGATCCAAGTTCGCCAGCGGTAGCAGCTCAGGCGTGATGCGCGTGCACTCGGCACTGATCAGATTGGCCGGCACCTTGACTTCCTGGCCGCTCCCGACGGCAGCAGCCAAGGCGACCAGGGTCGGCTGGCTGAAAAGGATGCGCACGTCGGCGCCCAGCCCGAGCAGGCGCATGCGCCCAATCAGGTTCACCGCCAGCAGCGAATGCCCGCCCAACTCAAAGAAGTTGTCATGACGCCCCACGCGCTCGACCTTGAGCACGTCAGCCCAGATCTGCGCCAGCGCCACTTCCACGCTGCCTTGGGGTGCTTCATAACCCCGGCTGAGTACTGCGTCCTGATTCGGCTCAGGCAAGGCCTTGCGGTCCAACTTGCCGTTGGCGGTCAGCGGCAGGCTGTCCAGGCGTACATACGCAGCGGGCACCATGTAATCCGGCAAGTGCCCTTGTAGCCAGTCGCGCAGGGTCTGGATCGCCAGCGGTTGGGTTTCAGTGAAATACGCCACCAGGCGCCCGTCGCGGGCCAGCACCACCGCTTCTTTGACCTCGGGGTGTTCGCCCAGGCGGGTTTCGATTTCACCCAGTTCAATCCGCACACCGCGAATTTTCACCTGGTCGTCATTACGCCCCAGGTAGTCCAGGGTGCCGTCGGCCAACCAGCGCGCCAAGTCGCCGGTGCGGTACATGCGCGCCTGCGGGTCACTGCTGAACGGGTCCTTGAGGAAACGTTCAGCGGTCATCTCTTCGCGGTTCAAGTAACCCCGCGCCACACCCGCGCCGCCGACATACAACTCGCCGGCCACGCCTTGCGGCACCGGTTGCAGTTGCGCATCCAGCAAATAGGCCTGGGTGTTGGCCACCGGTTTGCCAATGTGCAAGGTCTGCCCGGCTTCGATCACGCCGGACGTCGCCACCACGGTGGCCTCGGTGGGGCCGTAGTTGTTGACCAGGGTGAAGCGCTGCGCCGTGGTGAACTGACGCAGGCGGTCGCCACCGATCAGCAAGGTCTTGAGGGTCGGGTGCTGCAGCTTCTGGCTGAAAGCGTATTCGGCCACCGGCGTTGGCAAGAAGCTGACGTCCAGCGGCTGCGTGATCCACCATGCCAGCAGCGCATCGATGTCTTCATGACTCTGCTGCGCCGGTGGCAGATGCAGGGTCGCACCTACGCACAAGGCAGGCCAGATCTCCCAGGCCATGGCGTCAAAGCCAAAACCGGCGACACTGGAGGTATGGCTACCGGCATTCAGGTCAAAGGCCTCGCAATGCCAAATCACCAGGTTTTCCAGGGTGCGGTGTTCCACCATCACGCCTTTGGGCAGGCCGGTAGAGCCGGAGGTATAGATCACGTAGGCCAGGTTCGACGGGGTCAGGTCGGCAACGTCCGGATTGACGGTCGGGCGACGGTGCCACTGGTCGCTGTCCAGCTCGATCACCGGCAGTTCGTTGTCGCCCAGCAACTCGCGTGTGCTGGATTGGGCCAGTACCACCACGGGTGCGCTGTCTTGCAACAGATAGGCGATGCGCTCCTGAGGGTGGGCCGGGTCGATCGGCACGTAGCAGGCACCCGCCTTGAGGATGGCCACCAGGCCGACCAGGGTTTCCAGGCTGCGCCGCGCGCAGATCGCCACGCGATCATCCGGGCGCACACCCTGTTCGAGCAAGCGGTGCGCCAACTGGTTGGCACGCTGGTTGAGCTGCCGGTAACTGAGGTGCTGGTCGCCTTGACGAATGGCAATGGCGTCGGGTCGATGCGCCACTTGCGCTTCAAACAGGCCATGAATGGTCTGCCCCGCCGGGTAGTGAGCCGCGGTGGCGTTAAAGTCCACCAACACCGTCTGGCGTTCGGACGCCGAGAGGATCGGCAACCGGTTGAGGGCGACCTCTGGCGTGTGCTCCAACGCCGCCACCAGATGTTCCAGCGTCGCCAGCATCAAGTTGCAGATGCGCTGGGCACCGATCTCGCGAACGGCCAGGGCGGCCAGGCTGAAGCCCTCGCCCAGGTCATCCACGCTCAGCGTCAACGGGTAGTTGGTACGCTCCTGTGCAGCGAAGAACTCGATGCCTTCCCAGGCACGAGCATCCTGTGCCGCCGGGGAAATCCCGCTGTGACGGTAGTTGAGCAGCGCACTGAACAGCGGTTGCGGTGCGGCCACGCCACTGCAGCGTTGGGCCAGCACCAGCGGCGCATGTTCGTGACTCAGCAGCGCCGTGAGTCGCGCATGAGTGGCCAGGACACCGGCGCGGGCGCCTTGGTTGCCCACGTCCACACGCAGCGGCAAGGTGTTGATGAACAGGCCCATCGCCTGCTCGGCACCCTCGCCGGCCTGCAACCGACCCAGCAGGACGGTGCCAAATACCACGCTCTCAGCCGTGCAGATGCCAGCCAGCACCTGGGCCCAGGCCAGGTGGAACAGACTTGCGGCGCTCACGCCCAGTTGCCGTGTCTGCTGGCGCAGGCGTTGGCTCAGTTGTGGGTCGAGCGCCAAGGTGGCTTCGTGCAGTTCACTGCCATCGCCCTGCACGTCGTGGATACCGAACGGCAGCGTGGGCTCGTCGATGTCACCCAGCAGGTCGCGGAAGAACCCTTCGTGCTCCGCCTCACTGACGCCCAAGCGGGCCTGGGCCACATAGTTGCGATACGGCGTGGCGCTGGTCAGCGGTGCGGGCTGGCCTTGCAGGTGCAATTGCACTTCCTGGCGCAGTATTTCAAGGGCCGTGTGATCCATGACCATGTGGTGGAACATCAGCACGGCCAGCCAACGGTCATTCTGCGGGTCGGCGGCGCAGACGATGCGGATCAACGGCGCCTCGCTCAGGTCAAGGCGCAAATGGCGGGCGTCCAAGCGTGCACGCAACTGGTCCTCGATGGCCCCTCCCGCCGGGTCCAGCTCAAGCTCTTGAACCACCAGCCGGGCTTCGCGCAACACCACTTGCAGCGGCTCGGGGAAACCGTCCGACAGCACGGCGGTACGCAGGACGTCGTGACGGTTGATGACCTGTTGCAAGCCCTGGCTGAAATCGTCCAGGCGCTGGCGACTGCTCAGGCCGACCATGGCCTGCAATACGTAAGGGTCGCCCTGTGTAGAGGACAGGTGATGGAAAAAAATGCCTGCCTGCAGCGGCGCGAGTGGATAGATGTCCTGCACATTGGCCACCCCGCCTGGCACGCGTGCCACGATGCGGTCAATGGTGGGCTGGTCCAACGCCACCAATGGCAACATATCCGGGGTAATGCGCGCGCAATCGGCGCCGATGCCGTTGAGCGGCACCACCACCTCGGCACGCGTGTCGCCCAGGGTGGCGGCCAATGCGGCCAGGGTGGGTTGACCGAACAGGGCACGCACGTCGGTGTTCAAACCGGCCTGACGCATCCGGCCGATCAGGCTGACAGCCAGTAATGAGTGGCCGCCCAGTTCAAAGAAGTTGTCATGGCGACCCACCCGATCAACGTTCAACAGTTCGGCCCAGAGCCGCGCCAGG
>NZ_JBSVWN010000103.1:0-8218 GCF_054071325.1 Pseudomonas sp. SDO5215_S409
CCTGCCTGACGGCAGGCCGTTACCGGCCCGCACACAAAAAATCTGACAGTCCCTGAATATGAATGCCGCCGACCATATTTACACGCTGCGCCGGACGCCATTTGCCCTCGCGCCGATAATCCACTCCTTTTACGATCACTGGGATCCGACCGAGAAAGATATCCTGCTGAGCTACTTAGTTTTGCCCCTGATCACCTACAAGCCGCTTCACAAGTTTCTGCACTACGCAGGGATAAATAGCTCGATCCGCACCTTGATGCAGGAACCTAGCCGGATTCTCGGTTTGGAGTCGCGCATTCAGGAGTACAAACCGATCACCAATGCTTCCCTGCTCATCCTTACCTCGGAGCAGAGCATCAAGATCAACGAAGATATGTCGGTGGCTCCGCAAGGCAAAATCAGGGCGGAAAATGCCGACGCCCAGTTGTTGAAATACGCTCGAAAGCTCGCAGTGGTGTTTACGGGTGAAAATGTTTTTTCTGTTTATAGGTCATTGGGGCTGAAATCGCTATGAATTGTTATGTACGATATATCGGCGTCGTAGACAAAGATAAAAGACTTCACAGTGTGGAGTTCACCCGTGGCCTCAATATCATCACTGGTAAATCGTCTACCGGGAAAAGCGCTATTCTGGAAATCTTTGACTACTGCTTGGGCAGCAGCGAGGACACTATTCCGGATGGTAAGCTGACTGAGCGTGGCGATACCTTTTTCACCGTTCTGCAGTTCCCGAGCCTGACGCTTGTGGTGGCACGCGCAGCGGCTTCTAAACGTTGCTTCCTGCGTGAGGTTACCGGGCCAGAGGCAGATAATGTCCTAGAGCTTATGGGGCATGTTAAATACTTCTTTGACGATCGTTTTTACATCCATAAGGATGCCTTCCTAAAGAGTCTCGGAAAGTACTTTGGTGTAACGCTAGAGAATATTGACAAAGACCCGATGTACAAAGAGGTAACGGGTAGCAAGGGCGCCACGCCATCAGTGCGTAGCTTCCCGTCGTTTATGCTTCAGCACCAGAATCTGGTAGCGAACAAACACGCTATTTTCTACCGGTTTGATGAGAAGGTTAAACGGGATCAGGCCATCGACCACTTCAAGATATTCATGGGTATCGTGAAGGAAGAGTATTTTGATATCGCCAAGGATCTAACCGAAGCGGCGTATGAGCTTCGTCGGGTTGAGCTGAAAATTCCCAAGGACGAGAAAGTCAGGGAAGAGACCGTTGGGAAGTTCGAGAAACTGCTCACGGAGTACCAGGCCCTCGCGGGAGTTCCCCTGTTCGATATGACGGCTGATGAGATTTTCATCAAGCCAAGTCAGGCGCTCAGGTTGATGAAAGGCACCCCAGTCACCGTGGATGGGCTCGCCGATGATTACGAGAAGACGCTCAACTCGCTGCGTGACCAAAAGGCAAAACACTTGGCCGACCTTCGTTCGGCGATCGGTCGACTCAATCTACTTGAGCGATCTGTTGAGCAAGCGAAGGGGATTGGTGCCTCGTATGCCTCGCTGACGATTCCCCGCTCCACGAATCTTGAGCACGCGTTCTGCCCAGTGTGCGAGTCTCACTCCGATATCCCGGAGGATCAAGCCAACAAGCTGACACAGGCCATCGAGTGGCTGAACACTGAACTGAAGCTTTCGTCGTTTGCGCGGGAGAGCCTGGGGCAGGAGAGTCGCGACCTGAGGAAAGATATCAAGGACTTCCGTCAGAGGCTCAAAGAAGTCCAGACCTCCCTCAAGCCTTTTGAAGAGCAGGAAAAGCGACTGGCCCAGGCCAGCTCTTTGGAGGATGCTCCGAAGAAAACGAAGCTGCTGCTTGAGATCGAAATCGACAAGTTCATCGAAAACCCGCCTTCTGACTTGAAGAAGATGAAGGATTATTGGGAGGCGCAGGTTAAGAAATACCAGGCCCAGCTTGATGAGTATGATGTTGATATCGAGCTGGACAGGCTGGCGAGAGACATCAACAAAAAAATGAAGGAGCTTGGTCAGAAGTTTCACTTCGAAGAAACGTACAAGACGGGGTCTCTGAAGTTTGACGTAAATAGCTTCGACTTGTGGCATGAGAAGGAAGCCTTCAAAAAAGTTTTCCTCAGGTCTATGGGAAGTGGTGCAAACTGGGTTTACTCGCACCTTACCTTGTTCATGGCACTGCACTATCAATTTGCTGCCAGGGCCGATAAGTGCAAAATTCCGCCGATTCTCTTCCTTGATCAACCTACACAGGTTTATTTCCCTTCCAAGGATGATGGCCAGGTATTTGTGGCTGATAATTTAAGGCCTGATGACACCAAGGGTGTCGCATTGCACGACGACATCGATGCGGTATCGAACATGTTTACTCAACTTGCTAAGTTCTGTGATGATACTGCAGTGCAAACTGGTATGAGGCCACAGATTATCGTTTGTGATCACGCTGACGGACTCGATCTCGGGGAAGGTTATAATTTCGGTGATTTTGTGAGGCAGCAGTGGCGTACGCGTGGTTTTATCGCTGACTGACTTGCGGCTTTGAAATGTTTTCTCACAAACTGAAGTTTTAGAGACTTCAGGTAACGCCTCCGGCGTACCCATCTGCGAAGCCCGGCCTGACTGCTGGGCTTTGTTGTTTCTGCATTCCTTTATGATCCAACGGGGCAAGGCGACTGATCCATTGTTGGACGCATACTTGGCCATGGAGATTGGCCTGTAAAGGTTGGTGGTCGTTTGATTGCGCAGCGCTTACCCCCTGTGCAGTGTGAATGAAGGAAACGGCTATGGATCTGGTTCGTCAAATGGAGCGCTCGCGTATCGCGCTGCTGTTCGCTGGTTACCAATCCCTGGCCTGGGCCAGCTTTTCGGTGATCTCAGGAACGAGGAATGCAATCAGATGGTTGAGGCTGGGATCCTGCCGGAAGGCTTCGTCATGGTTCCTCATGCCTTCCTTGATGACCTCAATGCGCCGAAGCCACGTACCCTTGGTGTCCTGCTCCTTCAGCAGCTTCTCGGTATCACAGAGTTTGAGCGCCCAGCCAAACGGGTAGAGGTACTGTTTGTAGTGGTCGAACGCAGTATTGGCAACGTTCAGCAAGCGCGGAAGGTTGTAACCCACAGGCCGGCCAAGGCGGGCGCTAAGCACAAGTGAAATCGCTCCATGAAATTTGCCCGTGCGGTAGTCCGTCGGCAGGTGCAGGCGCGGTATAGCGACGCGCATCTTTTCCCGTAGGATCACCCAGGCGGCATCCGTTTCCCTGCAGTCATTCGGGGCATGCTCGAACCAGAAGTCATAGAACGCCTGGCGGGCTTTCGAGATATCTAATGAACTCTCCAGCTCGGCACGAATGGCATCGTAGTCCTTGAAGAACACCTTCTGCGCCTTGGAATCTACATTCAGTTGATCAAGGAAAACCTCCTCCATCACCCACTCGTTGATGATCGTCTTGCCTCTCAGGTGCGGTACCGCATACCAGCAATCCATGGCCATACGTTTCGCCTGCCGCGATCGCTCCAGCGTTGCCTCGTTCACGATGAAAACGTTGTGGTTGTTCAGGTAGAAGATGTCTTCCTCGGAGGTGCGGGTGACGGTCGGATCGAAGCTCTGGAAAACCCAGACCATGCCGCCGTTGTTCATCCGGTAGAACTCGCGGCGGCCTACGATCTCGGTCAGATAGGTGGTCGAGAGCTGCACTTCGAATGCCAGCCGCTGGCCGGCGTGTTCAACCTGGACATCCGGCTTGCGCCATTGTGCTCGGTCAGCGAGTCGCATGCCTTTCCAGACAGCTTCCACTTGCGGCTCACTGCATTTTTCATCAACGAGCAGGCTGTCGCGAATGATGCCTTTGAGCCTGAGGTGGGCAGAGCTTTCCTTCGCAGCGTTGTACTTGATGCAGTTGATCTGCTCAGCGCTGAGCTGACCACGTGTGGAGATCGAACACTTCTGCTCGATCTCTTCGCGGGGATGGTGGCGGAAGTGAAAGCGTCGACCCTTGGTGCGTACCAGGATCACCGGCGCCGAGCACAACTGGCAGACCAGCCAGGGTTCTTCAGGATTGCGTGCATACCGGCTGGCCAGCTCGGCCCGGTCTTTGATGACCAGGCCCAGCTCGCGGCTCAGGAACACCTGCAGGTTGATGTGTTCACCGGTCTCCATGTCGAGGATCTCAGTGAGGAGCATGGTGTCGGTGGGCTGTGCGATTTCATGGGTGAACATACGGCTTCCTTACGTGGGATGTCCTAACCAGCTTCCGGAAATCAGCGAGCCGCTGCCACCGAACCCTTTACACTTACTCGCACCCTTGATTCCGCCTGGTCAGCGTCCACTGGCGCGCCATCTAGAAATCAGCGGACTCTCGTTCGCAGGCGGCATTGTCGATCCTGGATTTCAGCTCTTCAGCAAATTCACGAATGGTGCGGATTGCCTGCTTGACCTCTTCCGTGGTGAGCTTGATCGGCTGATCGTCGACGGTCTTGCCGTTGCGGTGGATGATGTCATGGCGTTTGCTGCAGATGCGACCGATCTCGCCCACCTCCAGGCTATCCATGTGCTTACCAAACATCGCGCCCAGCACCTCTTTCACTGTCCCGACGTTGTGCAGCGTCAGCTCCTTCAGTGTGGTGAGGACAATGCTCTCCACGAGCTTGGGCTGCTCGGCAACATCCTTGAGGTTGATCGTTCGCGCACTCAGCTTCCGGTACCCGGCCACCAGATTGATCAGCAGCCTCTTGTCACTCACGACAAGCTTGCAAACGACGGAGCTGATGAGCGCTTCCATCAGGGTGACGGCATGGGCATACACGAGCTTGTTAAGCGTGTCGGTGTGCTGCTCGCTGCTGCCAAGCGTCAACAGACTGGATGCGTTCGCAAGCTCTTCGGGGAACTTGAGGAAAAACTCACTGTGCGTATGCCGATTCAGCCATTGGAACTCAGCTTCTTCCTCTTCCGCGTCAAGCATGGCCGAGTATTCGGCGGCCAGCTCCTCCCAGCTTTCATCATCCTCGTCGATGTCGAGGTCATATACCTGTTTGACCCACTCAATGCAGCCTTGCTGTTGCAACTCGAAGAAGTGTTCCTTGACGCTGCTCATACGATGTCCTGTCCTGTGACGTTCATGGAGTTTTGTCGCTGTGCATGTAAGCTCAACCAGTCACGCAATGGATCGGCAAATTAGGTGTTGGTCTGCGCATGATCATCGGCGATCATGCTGAGTTTCTACGTACTTGTACTTTGCCACCATTATGCGAAAGGACGATGAGCACGCGATGGCTGAAAATGTAAATGTGTGTTCCGAGTGCGTGTACGACCCTTTCCTGGTCGAGCAGATCCGCCTTAAAGGGTGCGTCGTTGCATGCGGATTGTGCAACTCGACGCGCACGTGCTGGCCGCTCAGGGAGATCGTTTTCTACGTCGAAGGTGCGCTCGATAAACACCTTTGTGTAGGAACCCATCGTCACGTCGATAGCGACAACACCACCACCGTCTCGCACGGCGAAAGCGCCGAGCACTGGATCAGCTTGATGTTTGGCAGCGCAGCCGGTGAGCTAATCGTGGGCGCTGTATGCAGCAACCTGAAGTACTTCCAGCGCGACGGAAAATACCTGAAGCGGCCTCACACGCATGGTCACATTGGTTTGAAGTGGGGCGAGTTCGAGGAAGGCGTAAGGCATGGCAACCGCTTCTTCAACAAGCACGCCAGAGAGTACTTGGACTGGCTTTTCGAAGGGGTACACACGTACTCTGCAGAGTCGGAATCGCTGGCTGTGGTGCGCGTGCTTACTCCTGAACACGCTTTACCCATCTACCGTGCCCGAACCTGTATGACGCCCGCAGGTGTGCAAGAAATCAACGCCGATCCTGCGATCCAGCTCGCTGCACCGCCGAGGGCGCTGGCGGGCGAGGGTCGAATGAACCCTGCTGGCGTACCGGTATTTTATGGTGCTTTCGAGCGTATAACCTGCGTGGCTGAGCTCCGGCCTCCGGTAGGTGGCACTGTCGTCAGCGGGGAGTTCAGGTTAACCGAACCGGTCAGCGTGCTGGACTTTAAACGATTCGAGACAGCCGATCTTGGGCCTGAGCCGAGCGTCTTCGATCCCGACTACTTCCTGAAGTCCGGGCGCAGGGAGTTCCTGAAATACCTACACGATATGATTACCGCGCCAGTTCCCCCTGGGTCGGAAAGGAACTATCTAGTGTCGCAGTTCATCGCCGAATACTTGGCCACCTGCGTAGAGCCATGTATCGACGGCGTAATCTTCAAGTCGGTTCAGGATCCCTCAGGAAGCAACATCGCCCTGTTCTCGCATGCCGTCTGCGTAGAAACGGCATTGCAGTGGGAGTTCCAGGGTAGCGTAGGAGTTCGGGGGCCAAAACAACGTGCAGCCCCTCGTATCGAATATGTGAACGGAAGCCTCGTTCAGCACGTTATCGACGCAGTGAAATACTTCCCCATTGATAAGGCCGTCGTATAGAGGGCCCAAGCTAGTGAGAGCTTTTAGCCGGGCCACTTAACGGGTAGAGGAGGCTGACGCTGATTCAACAGGCAAGTCGACTTTCGGGCGGATCTGATCGAGATGCCGACCCCGAAGGTTTCGGCCAAACCGGAAAAAATCCTTTCCTTCGCACTCTGCGCGAAGTCGTCGCGAGTGGAGGCGAAAATAGAAGCCCTGGAGCCGCGAACCTCCGGGGCTTTGTTTTTCTACTCGGCACCACGTACGCAATCAACATGTCTGCCATTCCAGGACTCAATTCTAGTCCTAGGGGAAGTATGTCGCTCCATGCTCCAACAGTTTTCAGGGTGGCACCCAGCTTCATGAATGCGCGCTCACTGGACTCTTTGCTACCTAGTTTCCTGCCCTCCTTAAGCTGTCTATGCCGCAGAGTACGGCGAAAATCTCAAGCTGCGCCCCATGTTTGCAATTGCCTCCGGCATTCCCTCCGTAAGGCTCAATCCTTGCATCGCACGCTGATGCAGTTGATGTAGCACAAGGGTATTAAGCTGGGAGCGCTGAGACCTGAGTCTGAGCTCGTCCGTGTCCGGTACGACGCTGCCGTAGTGTGCTTGGCGGGCGATAATGTGTCGCCAACGGTCAGAGGCCTCATCTCGTGCTCCGGAAAAAACGTATACGGCCGCTGCGGCTATGGCATCAGCGATTTGGATACCGTGGGTATCATGCGAGGACGCGAACTCTATTGGGCCAGACAGATTGAATGTGATGGGATGCTCCTCGCCCCCAAAATCAGATGTAATCTTTTGGGTGTTACCGACCATCGCATTGAAGAGCTTTTGGTTGTGCAGCAGCGGTTTTGAGTGATCACACACTGCCGTAAGCACAGCATGCTCGCTTCCCCAGTTTGCCAAGAGGGTATAGAGGGCTGTGTTGGTTAGATCTAGCACCCACTTGCCCGTTTCGCCGTTAGTCAAAGACTCCAGTTCGCTCCGGATATCCTGGTGCCGGACTTGGGCAAACTCACGAATCAGCCTGATGGTATCGGAATGCTCCGCGACCGCAGAGGAGGAAAAAATAGTTTCGAGGTTTTGCCCCGTGCCTTCCCGCATTAGGCTTTCGAACTCAGCAAAAAGCTCTTCCGCGCCTGCGCCTCGTGCGGTGAACTCCATGTAGAGCACGTTTGCGATGAAACGGTGGAAACCTATTCCATAGAAAATGGAATTGATACTGGAGTAGCAGGGTTCAAAAATATACTCATGAAATTTCCCCGCGAGGGCAAATTTCTTGTCAGAGATGGAGATCTTGATTCGGCCATCGAAAGCATCCAATACCTCTGTAATGACCTTCCTGCCCTTCGAAAACTTCACCAGATTGGCGCCTTTTAGCTCGCCACCTTGAATGTTGTACTTTTTGGTCAGTTTCTCAACCAACGCTCTTGCCTCGTCGTCGTCAGTAGCAACCGAGGCGTAAGCAAAGTAATTTTGCCTGGGGTGTAGAAGGTTGTTTCCGGTAAAGCCTGATTCATCGAAGTAGATCTTTTGCGACATTTCATGTTCCTTATGTGGGGATGTCGACGGCCGCTGACAGCAGCGCATGAGGGGCATATGCGGGAGAAAAACTCCAAACCTGCAGTGGTGGTTACCTAATGGTTCGGGGAATTCTAAACTCTGGAGGCAAGGTAGTCGCACTATCTTGTATCAACTGACGAGCATGGACGGTGTACTGTAAAAAGCGGAATGGGACTGTCAGATTTTTTGTGTGCGGGCCGGTAACGGCCTGCCGTCAGGCAGGC
>NZ_JBSVWN010000104.1:0-7970 GCF_054071325.1 Pseudomonas sp. SDO5215_S409
TATGCACCTCTTACTCATGTTATGCCCGAACACAAAATTTCTGACACCCTCCATATTCACGGCCATAACCTCCAGTAAAACTCTCTATCCTCGTCATCGGACTTCACGTCAGCAAGCATGTGATAAATGCCATTTCGGAAATCGGTAGTGGTGTCTTCGAAAGTATTCAGCTGCACTACCTCTGCAGCGTGCTGCTTGTAGAAAAACTTTAGTGACTGACGCTTCAGCTGGATGGGGCATGTCTCGTCCATCCAGTCGACCATCGCACTTAACCGACCGTCCAGATGACGATCAAGATGGTTTTTCTGATAGCGTTTGATATCAAAATCCGAGGCCAGGTTGTCTCGGTACAGTTCATCAATGACCTCGCCGGCAATCAGAAGCTGCAGAGCAGCGTGCCTGATGCGTGACTCGCCATCGATCTCGCGGATCTTCTGAACGAAAAGCCGATCGGCGATCTCTTCAAGGACAATCTTCTGCTTCAGCGCATCAGCATCCACCTCGGGGAAGGTGTTTGAATGCTTCATGTATCGCTTGGTCAGCTCTACGGTCTTGGCGGTGAACTCTTCGCAGGTGATTTCCCAGCCGGAGTCGATGTACCGGGTGCTGCCGATAAAACCCAGGATGTCATCGATGTAGGACTGACGCTTCGAATCGCGTATCACCCTCAGCTGGTCAACCTCGTAGGCTTCGAGCCTCGCTTTGAGCGACGGCGAGCCGGTGATGAACACCGCCCTCTCCAGCACCTTCAGCAAGTCATCCTTCAGCGCTGGAGCCATCACCGATCGCAAGAGCTCCAAGGTCTCTGAAGGCTCTTTCGCCTTGGAGGCGGCAAAGCGCTGCTCGGCACCGTCGTGGATCGCAGTGAGCAAGGCGTGCTTCTCGGCAGCGTTAAAGCTGTTCCAGTCGGTCAGCGTCGACTTTGGCGAGTACTCTTGGTTTGTCACCAAAATCAGGCTTTCGTACGCCGTATGGTCAAACGCCTTGTTCAGCCAGTTATTGAGGGTGTTCCAGATGTTCTGGTGGCCATCCCTCAACGCATCGGCGTAGAGCTTGACCTCAACCTGAGCCTCGTCTTCCAGAGTCACATCCCCGAAAACCTCGACCCACAAACGCTTCCCCTTCTTCAGCTTGTGGCAATACTCAAGCGCAACCACAAGCTGGTACGTGAGAGCTTCAAAAAGCTTCGTCGCGTCAAACGGTAACTTATCTGGCAATTTATCCATAAAAATTCCACGACCGCCTTCGGAGCACTAGCAGATGAGTTGGCTGTACTGATGGCGGGATGACCAGTGTTTTCCACAGCACTTGGCGACGGAAAATAACAGTGCGAATAGACAGTAAAGGATTACGTTAATTCGACATTATACTGTATATAAATACAGTTATTCTTATTGAATCCACTCGATGGTAGCACTTCAAACTCGATGATCGCAAAGGGCTATCAAGCAATTAAGCCCGGCCAATTTCATCGAGCTATCAAAGGGATATCCATGGGATACCCGAAGGCTATTCGGACAGCATATTTAAGGTATCCCGTGTATTTGATGTAGTAAGCAGAAATGCGTAGCACTTGCCGATGCGAGCGGCCAGGGGTCGCCGGCGTTCAAACGAAGCACTGATACACTCAGTGCATGCTCAATAGGAATGCAAGGAAAGCAGATGGGAACTTACACTATTCCTCAATACTTAATATCTGCAGTTGCCGACTCCGTTTCAGCCTTTGAAACTCATGCCAGTTTGGACAGCCTGTTCATGTACGCCAACGCTCCAGGCGATCCCCCGGAGGGTAGCAAGGCCGTCAAGGCGCAGGAATGGCTGCGCAGGATCAGTAAGGAATGCGGCGCGGATGCACTCCCCATCGTCGGTCGCATCATCGAGAGATACATGGAAGATGAGGAAGACACCTCTGGGCGCTTCTGGATTAATCCGCAGCAAGCCAAAGAGCGGAAGGCAAAAATCGACAGGATCAAGGATAGTTTGGAGCGTGCTGGACTCTGCTACAGCCCAGGAGGAATGCTCACCAAGTGCGAGGGGCTAGCGACTAAGACGCTGTACGAGCTCATAAAGAGCCGCAATATCGGCGCCATCGATTTCGAATTCGAGCGGGCCATCAAGAACATAGAGTCGAGCCCCAGGGAGGCCGTGTCGGCAGCGTGCAATACCATCGCTGCATTCGTTCTGGAGACATGGGACGAAAAGAGCGGTCGATTCCAGACAATCTGATCACACTGCCACAAATCCGGTGCATCGACTCTGGGCGCGCACTCAGGTGTCTGCCGGTTCAGTCAGGCACGCAGATCCGAAGAGATTGGCGCTGTTTTTTACGACTTTGAACAGCCGAAATGCCTCACCTCCTTGGGCCTGGATTGGCAAGGTTCCTTTCATCGAGGGATCGACGACGCCAGGAACGTTGCACCCTTCATCAAGGAGATGCTCGGGTGATTAACCTACGTTCTCGGACATGAGGATGATGTAGGGCCCACGCTTGCGCAGACGCTTGCAGACCGGCTCGCAATTTTCACCGCCGCAATAACGATATGCCCATGCTCGACAGTAATCGAGCGATCCACCACTGCCATGTCACCATCGAATATCCCAGCACCTTCCATGCTGTGGCCTTCAATGCGCACTTAGGTAGATATGCGGTGCTCGAATGTCCAATAATTCGTCGATGGAGATATGCTGTTCAAGGTGATCAGCCGCTGGTGATGGAAAGTTCGCAGGGACTCTGAAGGAGTAAAAGGGAAGCTGAACTCCCCCTTCTGCCAAGGGGCCGAGGATGGTGACGCTCATGATGGATGCCTCAATCATAACTGTATATACATACAGCTAACATCGAAGCGTGCTTGCGGTCAATCTTGGGCGAGGAAAATTGCGACCGATGGGTTCGCTAGGAGCATCATCTGGAGGTTAGCGAAGAAGGGATGAGGGGTGAGCATTGACCGAATGTCGTAGTGCGACTGATCCGTTCGCCCCCGACGCTCAATCTGGAAGAAAACTAGGCCATGCAAATTTAACCATAGTGTCTCTAGCCATGCAGATCGATAGCGATCACAATATTAGAACGACACAACTTAACCTCTAAGACTATAAATATGAAAAGCTCGAAAAAAGGAAATTCCGAGATAAACGTAATTTTTTGTCGCCGCTCAGCCTTAACTGGCCCCGCACCAGACAACACAATACTTATTTCCCCATCACTTGACTCATGGAATGACTTTGGCTTCAGAAGCAAAGCAGAAGCTCGGATACACATCGATGACAGTCAAGATCTTTTAGTTGATATTTACATAGGCTTCATTACAGAATCCCCCAATGATCTAAACGGAACATACAGACTAGAAAATATAATTCCATCTTTTGATTTTCTCGACCTTGAAAATACAAAAAAAGAAAATTATTTCACGATGCTTTGCAGCATGGAAGAATACCGAAAAGTCATTTCATCACTTGGAAAAAGTGCTGCTATTGCGGCATTGAAAGCGATGCGAGAACTCGTGGTCATAAGTGAGTTTACACCTGCAAATAAGCTTTTCAAAATCGCAATAAAAACGGAAATATTCTCAAAATCATTTGTCCGCAGTTCAGAATCATTTTTTTCATTTAAGAATTCTGGATCCATCTTAAGAGGGCTTAAACACGAACGTTTTAGGACTTTTTCAAGAAGACTGAAAACCGATTTCAAACTTGCGAAATTTAAAAACCGACATAATATTTCGCTTACTTTCGACCACGATATAGACCTTCCAAAAAGAATTTGCGTGCTGATAGGAAAAAATGGCGTAGGCAAAAGCCAAACACTATCTGAAATCTCAAGAGCTCTATTAAACGGATCCAGTACATTACTTGATGGCGACACACTGGATCGCCCTATGTTCAACCGTCTTTTGGCATTTGCACCAACAAAAGAGACATTGAAAGTATTTCCTTCCGAGCGCCGAGTGAGACCATTAATATGGTATAGAAGATTTTCTCTAAATCGAGCTGGCAGTGCCGCACTCAGTAATCTTATTACGGATCAATTGATACAAGTCTCTCGCTCTCAGCAGTATATTGGCGAGCACACAAGGTGGGATATTTTTCTATCTGCGATAGAGGCCATTGAAAATTCAGAGCAGATATATCTACAGTCCAAAACCTCTGAACAGTTCACCCAGCTTATAGGCTTGAATAGTTCTAGCGAGAAAAGGCTTCTTGAGCGATACGCATCTGTAGATGTTGCCAAAGATCCTGTGAGACTTATTGACGGAAAATGCTACTCACTTAGCAGCGGCGAATCATCCTTTCTTAGATTCGCTGCACAGGCAAGCCTGCATATTGAGAATGGATCGCTCCTACTTCTTGATGAACCAGAAACACATTTACATCCAAACTTTATTAATCAATTTGTATCTTTACTCGACAAGCTTTTAGAACTAACCGGCTCAGCGGCAGTCATTGCTACACACTCTGTGTATTTCGTTAGGGAAGTTTTCCGCGAGCAAGTTACAATTTTAAGAACCGCCAAAGAAAACTTAATCGAAGTACCCTTCACTGCACTTCAAACATTTGGCTCCGATATAGGTTTAATTTCACATTTCGTCTTTTAAGAGGATGAACTTTCGAACCTAGCCACCTCACTAGAAAGCCGAATAGTTAACAAAAACCTAACATGGGACGAGGTTTATTTAAAGTACCACGACAAGCTTTCACCCCAGCTATTGACTTCAATCCGGTCTAAACTGGAAAAAAAATACAAATGAAAAATCTTCCAGCCCCTCCCTATGACGACATTCAAGCTATTGATGCACTCTCAAATAACAAAAGAATCAAGAATGGAAATTTAATACGTGACGCAAAAAAAAATCTAATAGAAAACTACCGCCAATATATTCGAGCGGAGGGCAATGCATTTTTAATATCTCCTGTAAAACTGAACTCAGACCTGAATGAGCGCCTTGAAAAATTATATTCCAGTCCGAATATCGACGTTAGCTTCATCGACAGCATGCGAAGCTCCAGTTCGTATAAAGGCTGTCCGATGTGTGGATCGCTAGCAGCAGGGACGTTAGATCATTTTTTCTCTCAAGACAGCTATCCAGAGTTCATAATTTTCTCTAAAAACCTAGTTCCAGCTTGCAAATGCAATAGCGCAAGACAAGAAAAACTTAAAGGACGATGCCGCCAGAGAATACTTCACCCATATTTTGATCAGTGTCTCTCCGAACGTTTACTCTCATGTTCATTCAGTCAGCATGGCATTGCGCCATCCGTGAGTGTAAAATTGGCAATTGATAACAGCCACACATATATCACAGAGATAGAATTCCATTTTGAAACCATTGTTGCAAATACCGAGATCGAGGATTATCTACAGTCTCGTTGGACTAAAATGATTACTAAACCAGAATTAGTGGTACGAGCTCTGGAGAACACTCCAACCTCTCTGCCCGATCTCGTTAAAAATCTCGAAAAAGAGTTAGGTTTTCTAGACGACTACCACGAGAGTAAGAACAATTGGGAGTCGATTTTTCTGTCAGGCTTACTGGAAGCTCAGACTTCAGCTTGGTTATATGGAAGGCTAACACGTGTAGGTCGGCAGCCTGGATCGCCGCTTGCCTGACGCGCCAATACAGGCCAACCGCCGACAGTCACGATAAACAAGCGTCGGAAGTGTCCGAATTTTCCGATTGGCGGACGCAACCTACAACTCAAGCTGGGCTGCGTCTAACGGAAAAAAAAATGTTGCATCGATGGTGTCACTGCGAGTTCACATCCAATTCCGCCACCTCGGTGCAATAATTTATGCTCTAAAAGCAGCCGATCAAACGAGCTCACAAGAACGAAGTAGATTGAAGCTTGTTCTTCCCACCTCACGTTTGAAATTGCCAATGACGTAATTGCCTTTTTGAGCCTGGAGACACCAAAATCGCCCTTCTTTCCACGTTCTCCGAATTTTCCCCGTCCGAGGAATGGCGCCATCCACTGTCCGGTATGTGTCGTATTGTTGAACGTGATCGAATGACACACCAAGGCACGTATCCTCCATGATCACAGCATTGCTTATGAAGGCCGTGATGGGCACGCTGTATTTCCGAAGACTTGCCCGCACCAAGCGATCCATTTGAAAGTCGCTCAATCCTTACTGTGGAATTCCAACTCGATTACTTCAGGCATCCGGCCAAAGCTCCAAAATGGCTCGATATGCATTTGCGGCGGTCATTGCTTAACCGGCTTTCATGGAAAAAGCGGCACCGAGACTAGCCTGTTTTCTCAGGCCTGATTCCCAGAGGAGATAAACCGTACTCTTAGTTTCAAACATGCAGCCTTGTCTAAAAGACACACCGAAATTGCTGCGCACCCACATGCCAGCCTGAAAACGATTTCGGCTATCGAAAACGACTTCATGTGCGTACAGAGTCGCGGGTAGTAGACCAAGTCCCGTTAGCTTATCTTTTTCATCTGAGTTGACCGTGAGGTCGATAAAAATCCATTGCCGTACCATGCAAAATGCTTTCCCGGGGAACATTTTTGCTGCCAAAGAGATCAGGTCTTCTTGAGAGCCTTCCCAGCCGGCAACCTCTTCCCCGGCCCCGTAAAAGAGCTGCGAGATTTCTTCCAACGTCACCATCAAAAATTCTCCATCTCATTAGGTTCGGCCTACCACGTGAGCTTTGCCCAATGACCAGTTACTGGCATCAAACCTCTATCAGTAAATCAGGATCAAAACCGGTATCTTGGTTTGGGTACCCACGCGGATTTGACACCACACGGCATCCATTTTTGACGAAGCTGGCTGCTATATGGGTATGCCCGTAGATCCAAAGATCGGCCTTGCCCAAGAGCTCAGGCCAATCGTTTGCATAAGCTGCAATTAGGTTTTTAGGATGCTCGTCACCCACGTGATCCAGTGCCGGTGCATGGTGTGTAACGACAACCGTTTTGCCGTCAAAGGGCTTGTCCAGTTCCTGTGTGAGCCAGGCATAAGCAGCTTTAGATTTAGCGATCAGGTCATCGGGACGAAGGCGTCGGTAATTCTCATCTTTTCTGATGACGGTGAAGTCGTTCATCCATTCCCAGGCAACGCGTTTCGCGGCAGCAACATCTCCTGTTGATGAGTAATCTGTCCACGCTGTCGTGACCAAAAACCTAGTTTGATTCAGGATTAAGGCCTCGTTTTCGAGTACGTGGACATGCGGCGCAGCCGCCTCCTTCATCTTCCGCAGAGTGTGATCAATGTGGCCGCCGTAGAACTCGTGATTGCCGCAGACGTAGATCACCGGGCACTGGAATGTGTCGTTTGCCCATGAGACTCCACGCGATTTGATATCAATATCGCCGGCGAGGATGACCACATCCGCATCGCTTGGGGCGGGCTCGAACCGAGCAAATTCCCTGTGTAAATCTGAATAGATTTGGATCTTCATGGATTAACCTGCTGCCGTGGCAGCGGAAGAGCGATTCGGGATCTGATTGCTGGTGCAATGGAAGTGCTTCCCGGCGGCAGTCATGGCGTCGTAGATCGTTCGAATATTGCTGAGCAAGCCTGCGTCGGACACCTCTGGCGAGCTGCTGTAGATTGCTCCGCTATCGACTATATGAAGCAGTACGCACTCACCGTTTCTGTCGTAGCCGACGATCGCACTGATCAACTTTTCCATACGTTCTAAAGAACTCCCATTCATGCAAGGGGGAGTCACAACCTGAACCACCTCAATCTTGTGCTCTGGGCTCCGCTGCGAGAGTAGGTGTGTCAGCGTCGAAGGGTCTGATGGCATCAATTTTTTGAACCGAGCCCTTGCGCCCTCACAAATGCGAAAACGAACGTGATACCAAAAATCTTCCGAGTCTCGCTCAACCATCCGCCAAGACGTGCGGCCAGGCCCAGGGAAGCCTGGTAAGCCGACCATACAAGACTCATCTGAAATAAACAGTAAGCGTCCGAGCTACACCGCCTTACAACTCAAACCTTAATCCGTTTAAACCAC
>NZ_JBSVWN010000105.1:0-7615 GCF_054071325.1 Pseudomonas sp. SDO5215_S409
AGGCCCCCTCTTCAATTCAATGACCGTGTTGCACTCGGTTCCTGCAACCGCCCCTTGTTTCGTAAATCAATGGACATGTCCGGGTATTTGTTTTCAACATTTTTCGCGATAACAGCGACCTTCTCGGGCGACAGGTTTTTGCTGATGGGCAAGTGTAAGGAGTCTTTTTCGCAACCCGATAAAAAAAGAATAACGGGAAATAATTTCCAAAACGTGTGCGACATAAAATATCCTTGTAGTTCAACGCGGAACGCTTGATAGTTTTTCTCAGAGTTGTTCACTTGACTGAATCGCGCATCGAAAACTGACGCCGGGGTAGTATGACGCTAAAATAGGTTTGTCAGGCCATCGTCTTACCACCGGCGCCGCGAACAAAGGGCCTTCGGGGTAATTAGAGCCTCTTCTGACTTTTTCAGTGCCTGTCATAGGGCCTTTCGGGTTTTCCACAGGTGAATGCTGATAGTAGTCTTTGTCGTACCAGTCATTTACCCAATCCGTCGCATTGCCGGACAGGTTGTAAATGCCTAATGGGTTAGGTGTGAAGCTATTAACAGGGAAGGTTCTACCGCCACCGGGTTCAGGAAAGTTTTTTCCATAGTTCAAGCTGCCATTGTCGGTTGGAAATAAAACGTATAGACCACGGCTTCGGGCAGCAAACTCCCACTGCGCCTCTGTGGGTAAATCAACAGGGTAGCCACTGAGTAAGCCGATCCATTGGCAATAATCCTTCGCCTCCTGCCAGCTTTTGACTGGCGTGGGTAAGTTTTTGTTATACCTGGATTTTAAGTTTTCTCTATCTCGAAATTCTGCGTCTAAAATAGGCTTGCCTTGAACAGTAAAAAACAAGTCAAAATCACCCAAGGTGGTTTGAAACTTAGAAAAATAATAACTGCTCAGTTTGACAGGGTGCACAAACTTATTGTCGGATTCGGGGCTAATGCTGCAAAGCGTCCCAGGGTCTTGCCCGCAAGGCCAAGTACAAACGTCTTTTTCATCGTAGTCACAGATCCAGCCAAAATCGCCCATGTCAAACTCGCCGCCCTCGACAAAGACCATGTTGTCAATGGACTGCACTACTGTACTTAATATCTTGTTACGTAATTCATCGGATTTTCCAGGGTATTTTTTCCCAATATTTTCCGCAATGACAGCCACTTTTTCAGGTGACAGGGTTGTGCTGACGGGCAGGGAAAAGGACTTCGCTTCGCAGCCAGATAGGAAAAGGATGACAGACAACAAAACAAAACCCTGATGCAGCATGAATATATCCCTATCGCTTGTGGTGAGTTGCGAACTTTAGCATTCTCACTCAACTAGCACACCCTTCACGTTTTCGATAAAAATACCTATTAGATTGTTATCGCAATAGTGTTGCAAACTTCTAGAAGTCTACGCCCGCGACGACCAGGCGCGGCTGGTGGCGGTGATCCCGCCCGAAGACGCGCCGACCACCTACGAGTACTACAACGGCTTTGTTCGCGTGGTGAACCGCGGCCAGGCCAAGTGGATTTACTGGCGTAACGACAGGGGGGACATCACCGAGCAAGTCGACCCGCACGGCCATTCCACCCACTACACCTACGACCCCCAAGGCCGCCTGCTGAATGTGCGCTACCCGGACGGCAGCCGCCATCAACTGGGCTGGAACAACCTCGGCCAACTGCTGGAAGAACGCCTGCCCGACGGTGGCCAGCGCAAATACCGCTACGATGCCCTGGGCCGTCAGATCACCCGCCAGGACGAAACCGGCGCGCTCACCCAGTACCAATGGAACACCGCCAACCGCCTCGCCCAAGTCACCTTGCCGGGCGGCACCACGCGTGCGTTCACCTATAACCCCTACGGCAACGTCACCGCCGAACGCGATGAACTGGGCCGCATCACCCGCTACGAATACGCCGACGGCCTGCACCTGGTCAGCCGCCGTATCAACCCCGATGGCAGCCAGTTGCGTTATCGCTACGACAACGCACGGTTGCTGCTCAGCGACATCGAAAACGAACGGGGCGAGCAGTACCACCTGGACTACTACGCCAACGGCTTGATCCAGCAGGAAACCGGCTTTGACGGCCGCCGCACCGCCTACGAGTACGACCTCAACGGGCAACTGCTGAAAAAAACCGAATTCGGCGACGACGACAGCGAACTCATCACTCAATACCAACGCGATGCCGCTGGCCGCCTGCTGGTCAAAACCCTGGCCGATGGCGAGCAGGTTCACTACCGCTACGACGGCCTGGGCCGCCTGGTAAACGTGGACGACGGCCACTGGCCGCTCGCCTACGAATACGACCTCCAGGACCGCCTGATCACCGAGCACCAAGGCTGGGGCACCACCCGCTACGCCTACGACGCACTTGGCCAACTGAGCCATTGCCGCCTGCCAGACGGCAGCACCCTGGACTACGCGCACCAGGCGGGCGGCGTACTGAACAGCATCGACCTGAACGGCTCGCGGCTGACCACTCACCAGTTCAGCGCGGGCCTTGAGCAACAGCGCCAGCAAGGCGTGTTGCTGAGCCAATACCAATACGACGAACAGGGCAGGCTGCAAGCTCATAGTGTCAGCCAGCAGACGCGCAACCTCTACCGCCGCCGCTACGCCTACGACGCCAGCGGCAACCTGGCGGGCATCGACGACAGCCGTAAGGGCAACCGCAGTTTCCATTACGACCCGCTGGACCGGCTGGTCAAAGTACGCGGCACCACCCCGGAAAGCTTCGCCCACGACCCCGCCGGCAACCTGCTAGGGCAGGGCGACGTGCCCGCGGGGAACCTGGCCAACGTCAAAGGCAACCGCCTGCTGATGCTGGGGGACCGGCATTTTGACTACGACGCCTATGGCAACCAGGTCCGTGAGCGGCGTGGCGCAGCACACAAACTTGTTACCGAGTACCGCTACGACTGCCAACACCGATTGATTGGCGCGACCCTTCCCGGGGGAAGCAACGCGTCGTATCGGTACGACGCGTTTGGCCGACGCATCGCCAAGACGGTGGACGGGCAGACCACCGAGTTCTTGTGGCAGGGCGAGCGGCTGATCGTCGAAAGCGCGAATAACCGCTACCGTACCTATGTGTACGAACCCGGCACCTTCCGCCCGCTCGCGATGCTGGACGGCGAAGGCCCGCTGAAGGCGACGCCGTTCTACTACCAGCTGGACCACCTGGGCACACCGCAAGAGCTGACCGACTACAGCGGCGATATCGTGTGGTCGGCGAAATACCGTGCCTACGGCAACCTGGCACTGCTGGACGTGGAGGAGATCGATAACCCGCTGCGGTTCCAGGGGCAATACTTCGATGGGGAGACGGGGTTACATTACAACCGGCACCGCTACTACAATCCGGGTACCGGGCGGTTCTTGACGCCGGATCCGATCAAGCTTGCGGGTGGGTTGAATAACTACCAGTACGTGCCTAATCCTACGGGGTGGGTGGATCCGTTGGGGCTCGCTAGCGGGACTGGAAATTGTCCAACGGTTATACGGGACGCACATGGCAGGATCACAGATTGGGATTTTGATATCTCCCCAAACGAAATTGGTACAGGCAGTTCAACTAACCAAGCTGCTAGAAACCACGCAAGATCACTGGGTAAAATCACTGATGATGCAGGGCATGCGAGGGGAAATAAACTGGGGGGCTCCGGAACCATGCTGCATAACATTTTTCCACAAGCGCCATCCGTTAATCGTGGAAAGTTTCGAGTTTTTGAGAACGGTGCTGCTGATTATATTATCAAGAATGACGTAACTGCTAAAGCCCGTTTAACTGCTTTGTATGAGGGGCAAGAAACGCGTCCGTATAAGTTAGTTTATGAATTGCTATTTTCAGACGGCACAAAATTTTCCAAGAGTTTTGATAACTAAAGGTGGAGTCGTAAATGTTCATAGTTAAAACAAGTATAAAGACAGCTTCGCATATTGGAGGGGCGCCAATTTTGCCGAAAGGTGTAGCCACTCCCAAGAGTGATAACGGAATACCGCTCACCTTCTTTTTTACAATTCAATTTCCTGAGGGGCACACTTTCTATGGTTATGCGCTAAGTTTTTTTTGTGCTACAGACGAATTTGATGAAGACTTTTCGATACCGGAAATGCTTGATGTGGTATTAAAAGGTGCAATTATACCTGACGGTTTTTTAAACGTTTATCAAAAATTTTTTAAAGTATACCTATTTAAAGTGGAGGATGCAGTTGCTTTGGAGCCGCAGAGTAACATCGCGCGTCAATACTTGACGTTCTCAGATGATGAGGTAAGCGACATTTTTGGCTGGATAGGGAAAGTTCCGAAATGGCTTCTAGAGGACGAATCTCCCTCCATGTATGAAGGGCAGAATTTGGATTTTTTATTTCAGGTTAAAAAAGATCAGGTGTTTGAAATATTAAATTCAGCGCCGCCTCAGAAAGAAGTTAATATTTTCGGAGGGGAAAAAGATAGAGAACAAAGAAATTATTTTTTCTTCAATAAAAATGAAGTGTTCTTTTTTGGTGTTTTTTCAAAAAGTCCTAATGATAACGTATATATCATTACTCAGTGCGATTAATTTTTTAAAATTTTCATGTTTTGGCTCGTTGAGATTTTTTTACAAATTTTAAAAAGATCATTTTCAACTGTTTATTGGTTGTATATAAAAAAATTAGGTAAATAGCTTTTTTTGGTTTTCTGTAAATCAAAGCACGGTATAGCTGTATGTGGTGAGTTATGCCGTGTTAGTTATGACTTATCTAGGATATTTTCGCTCAAGTCCGCAGACGTGCTGAAATGCTCCCAACTACCTGATACGAGTCTGCATGAGTCAGCGAGCTTTTCCAACTTCGAGTGCGCCGGCAAGCGCAAGCAGACACGCCGCGAACACTTCCTCGCCGAGATGAATCAGGTCATACTCTGGAGTGGCTTGCCGGGGCGTCTCGAGCAGTTCTACTTGGGGATTCTCTATATCAGACTGGGTTGGATACACTAGCGGTATTCCAAAGTCCAAAAGGTCTTTTAAAGTGATCGAAAGTGGTGAATAAAAAAGCTAGAGTAGTCGCCAATGCTGCGAATAGTAAAATTAGAAAGCAAGTAACCTTAGTCGGAAGCAAAGTTTATGTGCACAAAATTTGTTTTGTTGTTTTTTGGTGGGTGTCTAACAGATTCATCAAATAAAATAATACTCTCTCTAACAGTGCATAGAGGTCAAGTGATTCCGTAGAGGAATATTTTTTCAGAAGTTTAAAATGACGAATGTAGGGAACTAAAATCTGATGAGCAGAAATATTATAAGGCTCTTATGAGCTTTGAGTTTGAGCAAGATGCATCACTTGATCTGCTGGGAAGTGTTGAATCTAAACTAGGCGTTGTACTGTCTGAAGACTACGAGTTTTTAAAAAACATAATGGAGGTGAAGAGTTTATAAAAGATGAATGTATCATTTTTTTTTTTTTTTTTCGGTGTATGAGTTTGTTCTTTTTAATAAAGAATATGAGGTATCTCTGAATGCGCCTGGGCTGGTTTTGTTCGGCTCAAGCGGAGGAGGAGAGGCCAATATTACCACCTGGCATTGCAAGGCTGCCGTTTATTGGGGGTGTCATTAGAGTATGCAGATCAGCTGGCGAAAAAATTTGAGGCATTTGTTTTTTACTAGCGGAAGGTTTATGAGTAGTAACGTAAGGCGGCATGCTGGAAATAAAATTAACGAGATGGGAATGTCGGAACTTACTCCGGTAACTTTTGATGTGTCCCCTGAAAATAAAGTTTATCTGGCTCGAAAATTTTTAAATATAAAGTATGAAAATATTTTTTTATTTTGTGATTTAAATGTTTGGTATTTTATATTTATGCGTTTTTCTTTTAGATAAGGAGTAGGCGCGATGTATAAGAAAATGATTGAAAATCTAGGTGCTAAAGGAGTCTTTTTTAAACGCGTGGATAGTATCGTTTCGGAGCCCATTGATTTGTCAAACGAGCTGCTGGAGCTGATTGGTTTTTTTAACGGATCAATTGTTTTTGAGCTCGGTGCAAAGTTTAAAACTCAAAAAAATATTCCCGTGCGAGACAGTGAGGGCTTTATTGATCTTGATATAATCTACGGATTAAATAACGACGAAAATAATATTTTTCTGAAAAATAAGGCATATAAATATCAGATAGAAGAAGATCTGTATGTTTTCGGTGAGTCAGGCAGTGGCGATCAATATTGTTTAAGTAAAAAAACGGGGCAGGTTTATTATTGGTATCACGAAGCGGAGTTTGAGAATGAAATAACTTTTCTGATAGCGCAAACGTTTGAAGGTTTTATTTCGGGATTGTGTCCGGATGATGATGTTACGGAAAAAGCAAGCAATATAATAAGTTCAAGATACGATTTTTGAACGGCGGAATATAAATGTATTGACTTCAGTGAGAAACAATAAACACCGTCAAAGGCAAAAAATGAATCAAGCATTGCTCTACGAAATTGCTAAACGCACCGGATTTACTGTCACTGTGTTCTCGGATCATCCAGATTTTTTTTCATCCTGGTCGTTACGGGTAAGAAAACACGATGCTTCATACATGATCGATCAAGACGGAAGAGATGGATGGATGATTTTTTATAAAGAGATCGCTCCAAAAAAATATCAAGAATTAGAAAAAAAGATATCCCATTCGATGAATGATAATGAAAAGGCAAATACATGTGAGGCATGGCTTAAAAAGATTTGACCGGAAAATGTGGGTTGCTCAAGTCCAAAAATTAAAATAAATATACATCCTTACTGAATGAATACCGCTCTCATGGCCCGAAAATTCAATGCATCGGTATATCGCGACGCTAAAACTGATCAACTATTTTAAGAGATCCTAAAAAGGACTGGTCGATGATAACTAAAAAAACCGATGTAGGTGATATTGTATTGATTCCACTTGAGCAAGGCTTCAGGCTCGCAAAGGTTTTGTACGTTTCTCAGAGATACAAAGATACTATTTTGATCGGGATTTACAAGGCTGTCGTAGACTCGTTAGAGTTTCCTAACCATATTTCTGATGATTTTGAGTTATTGCTTTATACATCAAAAGTACCTATTCAAAAGAAGCGTTGGCATTGTGTGGGTAATGAGCCATTACGTGTTAATCAGAAAAACTTAGATTTAAGAGTGGTAGCAGGGAACCTTTGGCAAGGCGATAAGCATTTAGGGCGAGCCTCAGATCAAAATAAACAAGAGTTGCCGGAAATGCTGGTGATGGGGCCCGTGTTGGTGGAAAAAAAAGCTGCTCAGATAAAGTAGGGAGCTTTTCGTAAATGTGGACAACGGTCACTAATCACTCGCCTACCTATGCGACCTTCAAACCGACCTCGTCAAATAACGGATGGACGAACTGCATCAGGATCTTGAGAAGGCGGTGAGTGTTTAAAAGTATCTTCGCCAGAGGTGAGCTGTGCCTGCCCCTGAAACCGACTGTCATCTTGACGCGTCAACGAGACTTGCAGGGGTACCTGACCATCGCGCAGCCGAAGGGTAGCGAGTAATGCATATTCAAACGAGTAGGTTCCTGGTGGAGCAACTAAAAGCGGAATTAAGGGGGGGCGCGTTAGTTAGGGATGGTCTGAAGTAGGCCACTATGTTTCGACAGCCGAGCCATAGACGCTT
>NZ_JBSVWN010000106.1:0-7464 GCF_054071325.1 Pseudomonas sp. SDO5215_S409
CATTGCCGCACCTTACCTGAGGTAGAGGTGTTGCACTCAGTTTTTGCGGCCGCCAGGTCTATCGGGCTTTCAAGCGCGTTCAGTACGCTGTTGGGGGGGGCAGAAAGGCTATGAACTTTATGTTCTGAAAAGTCCCATCGTATCGTAGGAAGTTTATGCACCCATGCCAGATTAAACGCGAGAAAGAGTAACGCAATGACACTAAGCGTCATGCCGGTACTTAGCAGGGACCTCATGGTAGTCGCTCCTTCTCAGGCGTTTTTATAGTTGAGGGTTACGGTGGTCATCGTTAAAAATGCCCCTATGAGGCTGACAAAATATAAACCGTCGGGCAGTGTCAGTAGCCCGTTGTCAATGGCGTCAAAACGCATTGAGGGGCTCAGGGCAATAAAACTGTCCATGACCCAGATGGGGGCCTGATGATCCAGCGCGTCCAGAACGGAAGACACACCGCTGGCGGCAAGCAGCAAACACAGCGTCACGATAAAAATAACAAGGCGTTTATGGGTGAACGTGCAAATAAAACAGCCCACGGCCAAATAACTGCCCGCCAATAATGCGCTGGCCAGGTATTGAGAGGCGATGACACTGTTGTCTGGCGTGCCCAGGTAATGTGTCGCGATGACCAGTGGGAAGGTTAATAGCAATATCAGGGTTAAAACGGCCCAGGCCGCCAGAAACTTGCCGATCACTAATTCAGACGATGTGAGGGGCAGTGTCCTTAAAAAGTCCAGGCTGCCGTCTTTGTATTCGTCCGACCACAGTTGCGTGCACAACACTGGAACCAACAGCAGATAAAACCAGGGGTGAAACTGGAAAAACGCTTGCAGGTCGCGGCTGCCCGGCGCCAGCAGCGCGCTGGCCTGCCACCCTGCCGCCGTGGACAGGGCCAGGAAACAAGCACCGCTCAAGTAGGTGGCGGGCGCCGATAAAAAGCAGGTGAACTGACGCCTGAACACAACGGGTATCCGCTTCAATTGGCGGCCCCCTTGCTCAAGTGCTGAACAACGTCATTCAGGCGGCCCGGCTCCAGGCTCAGTGAGTTGATGTTCCAGCGCCGGTTGGCGATCAACGCGTTGATAGGCGGGTAAACGTTCTGCCCGGGCATGGCCAGAACAGTCACTGTGCCCGGGTTTTGGTGGTCTTCTTCAATGCCGGCAACCCCCGGCAAGACGGCCAGGGCCAGCAGGTCCAATGGCTTGTCCGCCGCCAGGGTGACGGCTCGATGGTGGCGGGAACTGCGTTGCAGTTCAGCCATCGGCGTGTCGGCCATCAACCGCCCGTTGGCGATCACCAGGGCACGCCCGCAGAGCCGAGCCAGTTCCTCGGGATGGCGCGACGCAACGATCACGGTCATTGGGTCGTTGAGTGATTTGACGAGGCGGATGATCTTGTTTTTTTGCGCGGCGTCCAACCCTTCGGTGGGCTCGTCCAACAGCAACAGTGCGGGATCGTGCAGGATGGCCTGGGCAATGGCCACCTTGCGTTTGAGGCCGTTGCAAAGGGTTTGGATCGGGTGGTGCAGGGCTTCGTAAAGCTCCAGCCGGGCGATGGCGCGGTCAACCGCCTTGCGTTTTTCCTGGCCTTGAAACCCGCGAACTTCGGCCATGAAATGGAGGAAGTTTCTTACGCTCATTGCATCATGGCTTAAGGAAAGTTCCGGTTGGTAGCCAACTAATTTCTTTATCTTCTGGTTATTGTTTCCTACAGTTAGATTGGCAATTTTTATCGTGCCCGACGACGGCTTGAGTGCGCCTGAGAGCATTTTAATGAGGGTTGTTTTACCTGCGCCGTCGTGCCCCAGTAAGGCCACGCTCTCTGCTGGGCCGGCCTGGAATGAAAAGTCATGGATAATGGTGTTGCCGTTCAGCTTTTTTGTAAGGCGAGTTATTTCGATCATAAGGGCTTTTTACTCGAAAAGTTGGCAGGGCGCAGGCGGGGCGAGAATGCTTGAGCAGTAAAAAACGATGAAGTAATAGCGGGTATTTGAATGAAAAAGGGTACGTTCAATACAGGCTGTTGGAAATGTAGGGTGCAGGGAATAAGACAAGTCCTACATGTGCACTGAAAGTCCCCTGAAACAATTGTTCTGTTACCGACGCTTTGTTTACTACCGGCCAGTTATCTGGCAAGTATTTAAAGCTTTGCCAATTCGTAATGAGGCCTGAACGCCATGATGTTGCTGCGTACCCTAGTTCTTGAACGCTCCGGGCAAGATGCGCCGGTCAATGGTGCATTGTTGTGTGGTTTTGCCGTGCCGCGCCTGTCTTCGAACTTTCTGGCCTACAGCCTGGATGAAGAAACGGAGCCAGGCAGTGCGCGGGTGTATATCGCCGCGTTACGCAGGAAGGCTGATCGGTATTTTTTAGGCAGCATCGACAACCAGGACGACCTGCAAACGGCCATGCTGGTGTTCAAACAGATCCTCACCCTGGCAGCGTCCGGCGCCCGGCCCTCAGGTGTTACAGACGCGGAAATCGCGTACCACTTTGTGGACCTCAAAGGCTGCAAGTTGCCGCCAGCCAGGACCGAGGACCATCATTCGCTGACCATCAAGAAGGCGCTGGTGATGAAGGTGATCACCTTGGGAACCTCCGTGGCAGGGTTGCCGGCCATCGAAAGCCATTCGCTGATCGTGCCTTCGATTCGTTTCTCGTCGCAGATGGTGTCGCCGCCCCGCGCGGCGGCGCGTGTGGAGGCGGTCGAGGTGCATTCGCCAGCCATACCGCCCGCGAGCCCGGAGGTGGCCAGCGTGACGCCCAGCGAGCCCCCGCCCGAGCCTGCCCCGTCCAAGGCAGAACCGGACGCGTTGTTTGAGGTGGACACCACACTGACCAGCCTCGCCCGCGTGGCTCAAGAACTCACGCAACAGAAACTGGCGGTGCTCAAGCAAGAGGACGCGCTGGAGCAGGCGCGTTTGCAGCTGCAACAGGAGAAAGATGACTGGCGCCGGGAGAGCCTTGAGGCCCTTGAGCGCAGCGCTGAAAAAGAAGCGTCCCTGGCGTTGCTGACGCAAACGCTGGACAGCCGCGAAGAGCACCTGGCGGACCGTGCTGCACTGCAACAACAGGAACAGGCCCGCCTGGACGCACAAGCCCACGATGTGGAAAGCCAACTGACGCAACTGCGCAATGATGAGCGAGCGTTGCGCCAGCGCGAGCACCAGGCGGCGGCCGTGTGGGCTCGCCTGCCCGGCCTGCGGGACACCCTGCGTGAAGTGCTTCACCGTCTCGATGACACCTTGGCGGCTGGCGACCAAGGCGAAACAAATCAGCCGCCGGTGTAGCTACGGTGCTGTGTTCCTTTATCATCGACTCCGGTCAAGCTGCTGCACCGATGAATTCATGGACACTTGCCGGAGACGGAACGCTTTTGAGTACCAAGCTGATTACCAAAGAAGGTCATGAGGCGCTCAAACAAGAGCTCGATTACCTGTGGCGCGAAAAGCGCCCTGACACCACGCGCAAGGTGACTTGGGCGGCGTCACTGGGCGACCGCAGTGAAAACGCCGACTACCAGTACAACAAGAAGCTTTTGCGTGAGATCGACCGGCGCGTGCGTTATTTGCGCAAGCGCCTGGAAGACATGCGCGTGGTGGAGTACATGCCGGAGCAGGAAGGGCGGGTGTTTTTCGGCGCCTGGGTGGCGATTGAGAACGAGCAGGGCGAAACCAAGCGGTTTCGCATCGTGGGGTATGACGAGATCTACGGGCGCATGGACTACATCTCCATCGACTCACCGATGGCCCGCGCCCTGCTGCGCAAGGAAGTCGACGATGAGGCCCTGGTGCAGACCCCCGGCGGTGAAGTGTGCTGGTGGATCACCGCGATCGAGTACTCCAAGTAACGCATTGGCCCGCAGGCCTTGACGCCTGCGGGCCAACGGTTTTCAGCCCTCGCGCAGCACCGCCAACGGGCTGGCATTGAGCGCCCGGCGGGTGCCGAAGACGCCAGCGCCACCGATCAGGACTGCGCCGATAACCGGCAGTAGCAATAACCACGGGTGCGGATGCCAGGCGAGGTCGAAGGCGTAGCGGTACAGCACCAGCGTGACCAACTCCGTGCCCAGCGCCGCCAGCAGGCCACTGACCGCACCCAACAGGCCGAACTCGATACGCCGTGCCTTCACCAGCAACCGGCGCTCGGCGCCTAGCGCACGCAGGAGGGCGCCCTGGCGAATACGTTCATCCAGGGTGGCCTGCAGGCCCGAGAACAACACCGCCATCCCTGCCGCCAGCACGAACAACAGCACATACTCCACGGCCAGGCTCACCTGCGCCAGGATGCTGCGCAACTGCTCGAGCAGCGCCTCTACTTGCAGGATGGTCACGGCCGGGAAGGCGCGGGACAGGTCGACGATCTGCTGATCATGGCCGGGCGCCAGGTAGAAGCTGGTCAGGTAGGTGGCGGGCAGGTCCTTGAGGGTGCCTGGCTGGAAGATCATGAAGAAATTGGGCTGGAAGTTGTCCCAGTTGATCTCCCGCAGGCTGGTGACCCTGGCCTCACGGTTTTCCCCGCCCACGGTGAACACCAGGTGATCGTCGAGCTTGAGCTTTAGGCTCTCGGCCACCTTGGCCTCCACCGACACCCCCGGAATGTCGCCGGTCGGTTGCGCCGACCACCAACTGCCCGACGTCAGCGTGTTGCCTGGCGGCAGGTCGGCGGCCCAGGTGAGGCTCAAGTCCCGCTGCACGGCGCGGTCGCCGCTGGAGTCTTTGCTGACGATCTGTTGCACCGGCTCGCCATTGATGCTGATCAGGCGCCCCGGCACTACCGGGTACAGCGGCGCAGCCTGCGCCTGCACGTCCAGCAGGCGCGCGCCAAAGGTGTCTTTGTCGGCGGGCAGGATGTTCAAGGCGAAATAGTTGGGGGCGTTCTTGGGCAACTGGTTTTGCCAGGTGTCGAGCAATTCGCCGCGCAACAGGGCAATCAAGCCCATGGACAAGAGGATGAGGCCAAAGGCCAGGGACTGGCCCGCTGCCGCCAGTGGGTGGCGCAACAATTGCCCCAAGCCCAGGCGCCAGGGCAGTGACGCCCGTGCCAGCAGGCGGCGCAGGCTTTGCAACAGCAGCAGGAGCAGGCCGCCGAGGATCAGCGCAGCCACCACACCGCCGCCCAGCAAGGCAAAGGTCAGCACGAGGTCCAGGCTCAAGCGCCACATGATCAGGCCCAGCGCGAACAGGGCCGCGCCGTAGACCATCCAGGTGCTGGACGGGATGGGCAGCAGGTCGCGGCGCAGTACCCGCAAAGGTGGCACGCGGCCCAGCGCCGCCAGCGGCGGCAAGGCGAAACCGGCCAGTGCCACCAGCCCGGTGCCGATCCCGGCGACCGCGGGCAGCAGCCCCCCGGGCGGTACATCGGCGGGCAGCAGGTCATGGAGCAGGTAAAACAACCCCAGTTGCGCCAACCCGCCCAGCAGCGCCCCCGCCAGGCTGGCGAGCAGGCCCAGCACGGCCAGTTGCAGGCTGAACAGCGTCATGGTTTCGCGCCGTGACAACCCCAGGCAACGCAGCAATGCGCTGGCATCAAAACGGCGGCTGGCAAAACGGTTGGCCGACAGCGCCACCGCCACGCCGGAGAGCAACACGGCCACCAGGCTGGCCATGTTCAGGTAGCGTTCGGCCTTGCCCAGGGCACCGCCGATTTGCTGGTTGCCGTCTTTGGCATCCTGCAAGCGCTGGTTGGCGGCCAGGCCCGGCTTGACCAGGTCGCGATAGGTTTGCAGCACCGTACTGGCTGGTGGCGCCCGCCACAGGTCGCGGTAGCTCACGCGGCTGCCGGGCTGTACTACGCCGGTGGCGTCCAGGTCGGCGAGGTTGATCATCACCCGGGGCGTGAGGCTATAGAAGTTGCCCGCACGGTCCGGTTCATAGGTGAGCACACGGCTCAGGCGCAGGGTTTTCATGCCCACATCAATCGTGTCGCCGATCTTGAGCCCCAGCGCCGTCAGCAAGCGTGCCTCGGCCCAGGCTTCACCCGGTTCGGGGCGCCCGCCGGGCGTTTCTGCACCAAAGGGCTCGCCCGCGCTTTTAAGCTCGCCGCGCAGTGGGTACTGCGCGTCGACCGCCTTGATGCTGGACAGTTGGATGCCGTTGTCGGTGGCAATCACGCTGGAAAACTCCACCGCCCTGGCGTGTTCCAGGCCCAGTTCGGTGCCGCTCTGGATCTGCTCCGTGCGTGCCGGTGAGCTGCCCTCCAGCACCAGGTCGGCGGCCAGGAACTCGGTGGCGCGCAGCAACATGGCACCGTTCAGACGCGGCCCGAAGTAGCCGATGGCGGTGCTGGCGGCCACCGCCACCAGCAAGGCAAAGAACAGCACGCGCAATTCACCGGCGCGGGCATCACGCAGCAACTGGCGCAGGGCCAGGTTAAACAGGCGCAACAGCGGCAAACGTGCCATCAAGGCTCCAGGGGCGCGACCATCTGGCCGGCTTCAAGACGGATCAGGCGTCGGCAACGATGGGCCAGGCGCTCGTCGTGGGTGACCAGCACCAGGGTCGTGCCGCTCTCTTTATTGAGTTCGAACAACAAGTCGCTGATGCGCTCGCCGGTATGGCTGTCGAGGTTGCCGGTGGGTTCGTCGGCAAAGAGTACGTCTGGCTCGGCAGCGAACGCGCGGGCGATGGCGACCCGTTGTTGCTCGCCGCCCGACAGTTGGCGGGGCGAGTGGGTGAGGCGCTGGCCCAGGCCGACCCGTTCGAGCAGGTGCCGGGCTCGCTCGCGGGCGTCGGTGCGGCCGTCCAGCTCAAGCGGCAGCATCACGTTTTCCAGCGCGTTGAGGCTGTCGAGCAGTTGAAATGACTGGAACACAAAGCCCACGTGCTCGGCACGGATGCGGGCACGCTGGTCTTCGTCAAGGGTGCTCAGGGCTTGGCCGGCGAGGGTGACTTCGCCGCCGCTGGGCAGGTCAAGGCCGGCCAGCAGGCCCAACAGCGTGGATTTGCCGGAACCGGAGCTGCCGACGATAGCCAGGCTATCGCCCTTGTTCAGTTCCAGGCTCAGTTCGTGCAGGATAGTCAGTTCACCTTCCGCGCTGGGAACCACTTTGCTAAGGTTTCGCGCGGTGAGAATGCTTGCGCCCATGGAGAATCCGATGCGAATGTGGTTTTTGAGTGCTGGTCTGGCCTTGCTGTGCATGGCCCAGAACGCAGCGGCGGGTACAGTCCTGATCGTTGGCGATAGTATCAGTGCCGGTTTCGGCCTGGATACCCGCAAAGGATGGGTCGCTCTGCTGGAGCAACAGCTCAAGCGCGAAGGTTTTGACGACAAGGTGGTCAACGCCTCGATCAGTGGCGACACCAGCGCCGGAGGCCTGGCGCGGCTGCCCGCGGCGCTTGCAGAGCATAAGCCGGACGTGGTGGTGATCGAGTTGGGCGGGAATGACGGCCTGCGCGGACAGCCTCCGGCGCAATTGCAACAAAACCTTGCGGGCATGATTCAGCAGTCGAAGAAGGCGGGGGCCAAG
>NZ_JBSVWN010000107.1:0-7237 GCF_054071325.1 Pseudomonas sp. SDO5215_S409
GGCAAACTCAGCGGCCAAGGCCATGATGAGTTACACCACTTCCTGGGACACGATCCTTTACCCCACTCCTGTGAGTGATACTGCCAATGACCTTGCTGCGTTGCTGGCTGGGTGTCTTAGGGCCGGAAAGGATCAGGTTCACCTGCACACGCCTTCAAGCGGGCAACAACATTAGGAGATGTTTTAGCCGTGTCGATCCGCACTCTGGCTACCCACCGTGTCACCTGTCGATTTCTTGGTTTACTCCTTGTCAGTCTGGGAGTTAGCCAAGGTGGTCCTCTGGTCGAAGGCCTTGGGAATGTCGTCTGCGTTCTACTTAGTGGCTGTGATGGGTGACCTTGCCGTGGTGCTGGTTGGGCACCTTAAGGCCGGAAAGGGTCAGGTTCACCTTCGCATCTTTTCAAACGAGCAATAACGTCAGGATCTGTTCTTTCGACATCAACCTTACCCGTTCCATCGAGGTAGACGTCTATCGTTGTCCAGCGCTTGGGGGTAATATCGATGCATTTCCGTAAACCTCTGTCTGTCCACCAAAAGAACATCATAAAGAAGTTCTCATCAGGGAATACATAACCAAACTCCGATGTAGCTTCGCCCGGTAGCATCCGCTGTCGAGTAATCTGGTCGTGCGTGTTCCAAAGTAAGCGCAGTTCGTCCGTTGCTTCTTTAGGGTAGTGGATAATTACGCCGGGAGTAGCAAAGTACCAAGTCACCAGCGGCGCTATCAATAGGAAAAAGACCAAGTAACGAGCCTTAATTTTCCTTACATTTGTGCTCAATGACGCCTGCTCCCCATTCCTGTGGTGTAACTGCAAGAACCTCATCCATAACCATTTTTGCTGTCAGCCCACCAGTTGGGTGCTGGTTAAAGAGTTTAATTCCGATACTAATAGATATACGGTCTGGGTCGTCGTCCCAGGCACGGAGACCGTCAACATTTTCAGCGCGATGGGGACCTCTGTGCTTCCGTCTTTCCGCTGGTTTCGTTATATCACTTACTTTTCCCCAAGTGTCTGAAACTATCTGCTCGGCTCCTGCCCCATCTGCAAGTACGCTTTCAGAGAAGCCCGCAACGCGGCCCACATAGCCATAGTGGACGTTCGACCAAATATCATAAAAATAGTCGTACTTTCCTTGTTTATGCCAAATGCCGCCAAATGCTGCACGGATTTTGGGCTTATGGTCCCAAGGACGATCTTGGCCCACTCGCTCAGTCCAGATAGCAAAAGCCTTGGCTTTCTTCCCCAGCGCCAAGCTGTAGAAGTCCGGCCCCGGCCCGAGCCTCATGTAGAACGGAAGCTCTGCGTACTTGCGTGTTTCCGCCGCTGGGTCAAAGCTATTCAAATCCTGCATCTGCCGAACTTCTGCGCTCTTTATGTTGCGGTTCATCTCATCGGCAATATAACTCGCCAGCTCCTGCATCCTGTCTGGATCTTTGCAGACCTTCGGTTCCGCTTTCTCTTCAGGTTTCAGCTCAGGCTCCTTACCTGTTGCCTTAGGATCTACCAAGGCGTTCGCCGCCAAGGCTTTCTCCTTGAGATTGGGGTCGGCCAACAAGGTCGCCATCTTCTCATCGTCCACGGAGCCGTCTGGCCGGAAGGCTCCCAGCGCCATGAAGTTAATAATGGTCGCGCCACCAGTGTCCCCCATGACGAAGCCGCCACCCACATCGCCAGACCCAGTGATGATTGTCCCGCCGTGGCTGGTAAGGCTCCCTAAGTGGGCCATAGGACGGCCATTTACTTGAATAGAGGGAAAACCTGTCGTGATGACCGCCCCGCACCCACACGTATCGCCCACACGGGCAGCGCCCATAAAGTTGATGTTTACGTCACCACTTGCAGACGCAATGGGGGTAGTACCGTGCCCCGGCAACGGGCAGAGGTGTTTGTCGCCCAGTCGAGCAGAAGAAATCATCGAGCATCGTCCTTGCGTCTTTCGTCCGTAGACAATAGCCTTCAAGCTAGCGCGTGGCAGGCTACGGGAAGCGTCGAGGAGGGTATGCAGGAAACGTCTGAATCTGAGCGGTGTAAAAGCCGCAAAAAATTTCATAGGGCGACGTCATAGCCCAAAACTGGGAAGGTTCCTCGGTGAACGAGCGCTGTTACACGTCGCTGCAGGTGCATGCCTAACCGCTACGATGTGGCTCCCTCACTCCTTGCAGATGCTCAATCTGCAAACCGAAGCTCCCGCGTTTCCCCCAACAACAACGGGCCATTGAGCTCCGTCACCTCCCTGATGTAATCCCACAACAGGGTGATGCGCTTGAGCTTCCTCAAATCCTCCCGGCAATACATCCAGAACTGCCGCGTAATCGTGACCTCCTCCCCCAACACCGGCAGCAACCGCGGGTCCTGCGCCGCCAGAAAACACGGCAGTATCGCCAGCGACCGCCCTTGCTGCGCCGCCACGTACTGCGCGATCACGCTGGTGCTGCGCAAGCTGGCGCTGGCGCCGGGCACCAGGTTGGCCAGGTACAGCAGCTCCGAGCTGAACGCCAGGTCATCGACATAACTGATGAACGGATGCTCGGCCAGGTCCGCCGCCCGGCGGATCGGTGGGTGTTGGTCGAGGTATTCCCGGGTTGCGTAGAGCTGCAACTTGTAGTCACACAGTTTGCAGCACACGTAGGGCCCATGTTCGGGCCGCTCCAGGGCGATGACGATGTCGGCCTCGCGCTTGGACAGGCTGATGAAGTGGGGCAGGGGCAGGATGTCCACCGAGATGGCCGGGTAGGTGTCGACGAAATGGCTCAGTTGCGGGGTGATGAAAAAGCTGCCGAAGCCTTCGGTGCAGCCCATGCGCACATGCCCCGAGAGTGCCACGCCGGAGCCGGACACTTGTTCGCACGCCATATGCAGGGTGCTTTCGATGGACTCGGCGTAGCCCATCAGGCGCTGGCCTTCGGGGGTCAGGACGAAGCCGTTGGTGCGCGACTTTTCAAACAGCAGGGTGCCCAAGGATCCTTCAAGTGAAGTGATGCGCCGCGACACGGTGGTGTAGTCCACCGCGAGGCGTTTGGCGGCGGTGCTGGCTTTGCGTGTGCGCGCCACTTCAAGGAAAAACTTCAGGTCATCCCAGTTCAGGGAGCCCAGCGACGTGATGTTTTTTTGCATGTTGGACCGGCTTTTATGTGCGTTCTTATTGGAAGTTTGCACATCTATACTCCAAAAACCGCCTCAATGCCTCATCCCCCAGGCGATTCAACGCCTCGGTTCTCTACATAAATACAAGACTTGGAGACCTCATGAACGCATCGCTTACGTCTGCCGACACCACCGTGCAAAAGGTCAAGTTGCTGATCAACGGCGAGTGGGTCGAGTCCCAAACCACCGAGTGGCAAGACATCGTCAACCCGGCCACCCAGCAAGTCCTGGGCAAAGTCCCGTTCGCCACCGCCAGTGAAGTGAACGCCGCCATCGACGCCGCCCATCGCGCCTTCCAGAGCTGGAAGCTGACGCCCATCGGCGCGCGCATGCGCATCATGCTCAAGCTGCAGGCCTTGATCCGCGAGCACTCCAAGCGCATCGCCGTGGTCTTGAGCGCCGAACAAGGCAAGACCATTGCCGATGCCGAGGGCGATATCTTCCGGGGCCTGGAGGTCGTCGAACACGCGTGCTCCATTGGCATCCTGCAAATGGGCGAGTTCGCCGAGAACGTGGCGGGCGGCGTGGACACCTACACCCTGCGCCAACCCATCGGCGTGTGCGCGGGCATCACCCCGTTCAACTTCCCGGCGATGATTCCGCTGTGGATGTTCCCGATGGCCATCGCCTGCGGCAATACGTTTGTGCTCAAGCCGTCCGAACAGGACCCGCTGTCCACTATGCTGTTGGTCGAGTTGGCGGTGGAGGCCGGGGTTCCGGCGGGCGTACTCAACGTGGTGCACGGCGGCAAGGACGTGGTGGATGCCCTGTGCACGCATACAGACATCAAGGCCGTGTCGTTCGTGGGCTCCACGGCGGTGGGGACGCACGTCTACGACCTGGCGGGCAAACACGGCAAGCGCGTGCAGTCGATGATGGGCGCCAAGAACCACGCCGTGGTGCTGCCGGACGCCAACCGCGAACAAACCCTCAACGCCCTGGTGGGAGCAGGCTTTGGCGCGGCGGGCCAGCGCTGCATGGCGACTTCGGTGGTGGTGCTGGTGGGGGCGGCCAAGCAGTGGCTGCCGGACTTGAAAGCGCTGGCGCAAAAACTCAAGGTAAACGCCGGCAGCGAGGCGGGCACCGACATCGGCCCGGTGATTTCCAAGCGCGCCAAGGCACGTATCCTGGACCTGATCGAGAGCGGCGTAAAAGAAGGCGCCACGCTGGAACTGGACGGTCGCGGCATCAAGGTGCCGGGCTTTGAACAAGGCAACTTCGTGGGCCCCACCCTGTTCTCGGGCGTGACCACCGACATGCAGATCTACACCCAGGAAATCTTCGGCCCGGTGCTGGTGGTGCTGGAAGTCGACACCCTCGACCAGGCCATCGCGCTGGTCAACGCCAACCCCTTCGGCAACGGCACCGGCCTGTTCACCCAGAGCGGCGCGGCGGCGCGCAAGTTCCAGAGCGAGATCGACGTGGGCCAGGTCGGCATCAACATCCCGATCCCGGTGCCCGTGCCGTTCTTCAGCTTCACCGGCTCGCGCGGTTCGAAACTCGGCGACCTGGGCCCGTATGGCAAACAAGTGGTGCAGTTCTACACCCAGACCAAAACCGTCACCAGCCGCTGGTTCGACGACGACAGCGTCAACGATGGCGTGAATACCACCATCAACCTGCGCTGAACCCGGGAGACGACCATGAAGATTGCATTTATCGGCTTGGGCAACATGGGCGCGCCCATGGCCCGCAACCTGATCAAGGCTGGCCACGCGCTGAACCTGTTCGACCTCAACCAGAGCGTGCTCAACGAACTGGCCGAGCTGGGCGGCACCATCAGCGCCTCGCCGCGCGACGCCGCCCAAGGCGCCGAGCTGGTGTTGACCATGCTTCCCGCCGCTGCCCATGTGCGCAGCGTGTGGCTGGGTGAAGACGGCGTGCTTGCGGGGATCGGCAGCGGCGTCCCGGCGGTGGATTGCAGCACCATCGACCCCCAGACCGCCCGCGACGTTGCCGCCGCCGCCGCCAAACACGGCGTGGCCATGGCCGATGCGCCCGTGTCCGGCGGCACCGGTGGCGCACAGGCGGGCACGTTGACCTTCATGGTCGGCGCCACCCCGGCGCTGTTCGCCACCCTGCAACCCGTGCTGGCTCAGATGGGCCGGAACATCGTGCATTGCGGCGAGGTGGGCACCGGGCAAATCGCCAAGATCTGCAACAACCTGTTGCTGGGTATCACCATGGTCGGTGTCAGCGAAGCCATGGCCCTGGGCAATGCGCTGGGGATCGACACCCAAGTGCTGGCGGGCATCATCAACAGCTCCACCGGCCGCTGCTGGAGTTCGGACACCTACAACCCGTGGCCGGGCATCATCGAAACCGCCCCGGCATCGCGGGGTTACACCGGCGGCTTTGGCGCAGACCTGATGCTCAAGGACCTGGGCCTGGCGACCGAAGCCGCACGCCAAGCCCAGCAGCCGGTGGTGCTTGGCGCGGTGGCGCAGCAGTTGTATCAGGCGATGAGCCTGCGGGGGGAGGGCGGCAAGGACTTCTCGGCGATCGTCAACGGTTATCGCAAACCGTTGTAACGGGTTGCTTTAACGCATGGCGAGCGCAGTCGTGCTGCTCGCCATGGCCGATTTGAGTGGCTGGCTGAAAGATCTTGCATTCATGGGCCGCTCGAAATGTCCGGCCGTGCTGGTATGGTTTTCGTCCTTTTCGGGAACACCGCTTTGTGGTTTTCCTCACCCCCCGGACGACTCTCATCGGTATGGCGCGTCAATATCCCAACCCCCTCAAGTACCTGGTGTTCCAGTCGCAGGCCAGAAAATCGACAGTGGAGTTTTTCGGCTCGCGGATAACGCTCGGTAGCGGGCAGGCACTGGACGGATCGCTCGTCCGATTGGATGTTATTGATAGGCAAGCACTTGAAGCGTTTTACCTGTGGGAGGGCGAGGTTCGGTTTCCCTGGGAGGACGTTCCCGCCTGGAAAGTAAGCGACGTCAAAGGTTTTGACTTGGCTATCTGGTATGAGCAACACCTGTGCGGACTGTGTTACGCAACGCCTCGCGACAGCAAAATCACCATCAAGATGGTGCTCCTTGAAGGCAGTCCTGATAAGTGCCATCCGTTGAGAGGTTTTATTGCCGCCCTGGCATTGAGTGCGATTGACGCTTATGCGCGGATGATTGGCTGCAAATATATTGAAATCCAGGACCCTGAATCGGGTGTAGTGCCCCTGTACGAACAGTTAGGCTTCGTCTTTGACAACCGCCGTCGCCTTGTGATCTCTGTGGAGCCCGCCTAAGATGGCCGAAGGTCTACAGCCCCGAAAGGAGCCTTCTTGTATGAAGACGAATGCCAAGAAAACTCAGCCGGCCTTAAGCGTTGCCGGGCAAGCAAAAAAGCGCGGCGTATCCCTATCGGCCAATCAACAGCAGTTCTTGGCCGTCGCGCTCGAGCAGGGTGCGCAGCTTGAGCCAGCGGGTGTGCTGGCAGGCGTGGGGCGATAGGCTTTTCTTGTGAAAACCGCCTGTTCAGAGGCGGTTTTTATGAATCGCTTTCTGCCTGGCCACCACCCGCTCAAGCAAACACAAAATACTTACGCACCGTCTCGACCACTTCCCACGTCCCTTTCATTCCAGGTTCCACCACAAAGATATCCCCGGCCCGCAGGTGGATCGGTGCCATCCCGTCCGGGGTGATCACGCAGTAGCCTTCCTGGAAATGGCAGTACTCCCACTTCACGTAGTCCACCCGCCATTTGCCCGGGGTGCAGATCCAGGTGCCCATGATCTTGCTGCCGTCTTCGCTGGTGTAGGCGTTGAGGTTGACGGTATGCGGGTCGCCTTCGAGTTTTTCCCATTTGCAGGCGTCCAGCACGGGCAGGGGGTGAGTGTCGCGCAGTACGGTGATCGGCTTGGCCATGAGGGCTCCAGGGCAGTGAATGCAAAGGTGAACCCTACTGCCTCGGGCAGGCGGGGGATGGTCTGAACTCGACATCGGGATGCTCAGAAGCGCAGGGGCAACCCTCTGCAACGGGCTGCTGATTACGCTGGCGGTGGTGTGAAATTTCCGTGCGTCAATCGACCGTTTGGGACTGTCAGATTTTTTGTGTGCGGGCCGGTAACGGCCTGCCGTCAGGCAGG
>NZ_JBSVWN010000108.1:0-7197 GCF_054071325.1 Pseudomonas sp. SDO5215_S409
GTTGTAATGCAGCCCCGTCTCATGATCGTGATACTGCCCCTGAAACCGTATCGGATTCATCACGCCATGCTGCCGCGCCCAGTCCGAACGCTGCTCCGTCACTTGCCCCCACGCCTTGTACTGCGCGGACCAAGCTATGTTGCCTTGGGAGTCCGTCAGTTCCTGCGGCGTCCCCAAGTGATCACACTGATACCAGGCCAACGCATCAAACGGTAATGCTGTGGCTTTGTGATTCCACAGGGGGTCCTCATCAAGGCTGTACTCACCGCTGTAATCAGGCTGCCCCATGAGCTTGATCGGCGCGTGGCGCACAGCTTGGGCCACTGGAACAAAAGTCCCCGGCTCGAAGACGTAATGCACCGTGCGACCCGGTTCGCCATCGCTCTGCGCTGGACTGCTTTCCCATGCGAGGTTGTCGCCATCCCAGCCGTAAAGCGTGAAACCGCAGCCAAGCTCGCGTTGTTTGCGGGCGTGCTCGTTTCTGTTCCAGAGGGAACCGGCTTCCGGGCGTTGTTTGTAGTGCGCGCGGGAGTTTTTGTGCAGGCGGCGTCCCAGTGCGTCGTAGGCGAAATCCACGCTCAGACGCGGATCTTCGAAATGCACCAGTCGATCAAACAGGTCCCAACGCAGATCACTGCGTTGGCCGTTGTGCCAGCGCTGGATCTGGTTGCCGCGTTCGTCGTAGTCGTAGTGGGTGCCGGCGTATTCGCGCAGCAGGTTGTCGACCAGTTTGCTGCGCGGTGGCGTCAGATCCAGTGGACGACGGATTTCGGCAGCGTTGTCATCCAGCAGGTTGCCGGCCGGGTCGAAGGCGAAGGTTTCCACGCCTTGACGCGTCACGGCACTGAGCAGTCGGCCAACGGGATCGTAGCGATAGGCGAGCGGGCCCCGGCGGCTGTCGTTGATGTCCGTCAGTTGGCCAGCGGCGTCGTAGGTGTATTCGCGTTTGAGCAGCGTGGACTTGTCGTCGCTGCGTCCCAGCAATTGCTCCTGCAAGCGACCGGCCGGGTCCCAGCTTTGGGTTTGCACTAGGTGGTTGCCTTGATGCCGGACGACTTCACGGTGTAGGTCGTCGCGCTCGTAGCCAACCAGTTCATGATCGTCCAGTCTTAGGCCTAGCAAATGGCCACTGCCGTAGGTCAACCAGCTGACACGGTGGCCGTCTGGACGGGTCGTGGCAATGCACTGGTTAAGCACGTCGTATTCGTGCTGCCAGATCGCGACGGTGGGTTTTTCCAGTCCGAGGTAATGCTGGTGTTCGCGCAGCAGATTGCCGGCCGGATCATAAAACCATTGCAAGCTGCTGTCGGCGTTGTTGGCCAGCACCATGTTGCCGTTGCCATCGTAGGCAAAGGTCTCGCTTTGCGACTGGTCGCCCAGGGTGGCGCGACGGTCAGTCAAACGGCCCATCGGGTCGAAGCTCAACGAAATGACGCGTTTGCCATTGACTGATTGGGCGAGGCGACCGCTGAGCGGGTCGTATTGATAACGTGTGCTGCGCCCATCGAAGCCGCGCTCTTCGAGCAGACGACCGACCGGGTCGTAGTGGAAGTGGGCGCGTTGTTCGTTTTCGTTTTCCAGTGCCGTGAGCCGTCCGAGGCGGTCCCAGCGATAGCGCAGGGTTTGCTCGGCTGCGTCGACACGTTCGGCGATCAAACCGGCAGCGCTATAGCTCCACGTGGTGCAACGATCGAGGCCATCGACATGCGCCAACAGCCGACCTTCGGCGTCTCGCTCAAAGCGCTCCTCGGTCTTGTCCGGGTGCTTGATCAGCACCAACTGCCCGGCCTTGTACTCGTACTCGGTGGCGTTCCCCGCAGCGTCAGTGAAGCAGATCACCTGCCCCCGTTCGTCATACTCCCAGGCGCTGGTCTTGCCCGAGCAATCAACGTACTCCACCAACTGACCGGCGTCGTTGTAGTCCAAGGTCTTTTCGTTGCCGTTGGCGTCTTTGATGGCCGTGGGTTGGCCCGACTTGTTGTAGGCATATTCGGTTTTGTTGCCCAAGGGGTCGAGCGCTTCAACCAAGTTGCCTTGATCGTCATAAGCGCGTTGCCATAGGCCGCCCTCGGCATCGCTGATCTTGATCAGCATGTCCTGATCGTCGTAGGCGTAATGCATCACGGTGTGGTCGGCGCGGATGTGCTCGAGCAGGTTGCTGCGTTCATCGTAGCTGTAGCGATCCGTGCTGCCATCGGCATTCACGCGACGCACGATATTCTTGGCATCGTCGCGGAAAAACCATTCCGAACGCTCATCCGCGTAACGGATGCGGTAGGTGTAACCAAGAATGTCGTAGTAATGCCAGGTCTCGTTACCGAGCGCATCGGTGACGTAGGTCAGACGAATGTTTTCGTCCCACTCCAGACGCGTGTCGAAGCTGCCGTCGTCCGCCCATTCGCGCACGGCTTTGGCCTGAGCGCCTTGGCCGTCCCACTCCAAGTTCATGCCGCGACCCGTGCGGTCGGTGTAACGGGTGATCAGGTGATGCTGGTACTGATACGACCAGACTGCGCCGTTCTCATCCTGCGCCTGAATCAGGTCGCCATAGGCGCCGTACTGGTAAGCGCAAAGTTGTCGCAGTGGAGCACCGTCAACGATTTGCCAGAGGCCTATCAGCCGCCCGTGATCGTCGATCATCGTGCCGAGGTGCAGATGAACCTTGGTGAAGTCGTTTTCCTGATAGGTAATCAGATCCGAAAGTACCGATTGCTCGCCGTGACGATGCTCGTAATGCAGCATGATTCCGGCGCCGTTACGCAGCGAAATATTGGTCAGCACAAAGCGCTGGCCATGGCGGACGTAGGTTTCCTTGCGTTCGAAGCCACGGCACAACAGCAACTGGTCTTCACCACTGCGAACCAGGGTGATGTTTTCGATGGCGTCGTAGTGAAACAGACCGAGTGTGGGCAGCGGATAGCTGTGGTCGCGGCCATCGGCGCCGTAGAACGTCAAGCCATCGTCCACGCAGTCAAACCGTGTGGTGAATTCGCTGATCCAGCGGGCGCCCATTTCGCTCTGATCGTAGGCGTCGAGGCGCGAGTGATAGGTGCGCGTCCACTCGACCGGGAATGGCCCGGGCAAGCTGAAATCGGTATGGCTGAGGCTTTCTGAACCCAAAGCAAAATTGATGCTGTTGCACGTGCCGGTACAGGTGCCATTTTTCTTCGGCTCGGGCGCGCCTTTAGCCGGAGCCTGTTTACCGCTGGCTCCCAATTCACCTTCGGAGGCCGTGTGCTTGGCCTGACTGGTCTTGTCAGGTTTGACCCCGGCACTTTGTCCATGGGCGTTGCGTTTGCGCCAGAGGGTGACGGCGCTGGACAAGATCAGCAGCAACCAGCCAATGGAGTTCTGCACCGACGCATCGTCGAGTTTGCTCAGTTGGGTGCGCAGCTCCGGGCCCATTGCACGCAGTTTTGCGGTTTCCGTGGCAACCCGTTTTTTCACCTCATCAGGCAGCAGATGATCCGCCGCGCTATTGGCCAATCCTTTACCTGCGGCTTTGTAAGCGCTGGAAGCGGCCCCAAAAATATTACCGATTGCCGCAAGTGGGTCGTTGAGTAATTGATCGCCAGCGGCACTGATTTGTTGACCGGCAGCCTGAGCGTCCCCTTTGGCGTCCAACTTGCCATTAGCCACCGTCTCGAGGCCTTTGGCGATCTCGTTGATAACGTCCTCGCCCAGCTTGCCAGCGTCCGCCAGGATGCCGGGCAACTTGCCTTTGGCCTGCTCAACGAAGTCGTCCAGCGTGCCGATAATGGAGGCGTTCAGATGCCCGACCAGCACCTCGATCACGGAAGTGCTGAGCAACAACTTGCTGCTGGCCCTCATCTCCTGACGTACCAGAAACAGCGTCGGGCGCAGGGTCATGCGCGCCGCGGCCATCGACGGCGGTAAAGGCAATACGCCAATGAGGTTGATACCAAGGCTGGCCCACGCGAGCAAATCGCGCTGCTTGGCATTTGACAGCGTGACGATGTCACCCAGCGCATCGACTAGCGCCATGATGTTGCCCACCACCGGCAAGAAACCGGCGACGTTCTTGATCCGGTCGAGGGTGACCACCCCGCCACTGGCCGATTGCAGCCAGGCATCGAAGGTCGCCGCGCCACTGGCGACGTCCTGGATATCGATGGCATTCAGAGGAACGATAGCAACCTGAGGTTCACGCTTTACGATTTCAGTGGTCATGACAGCATCTCACCCGCCAACAGGCCCGGGGTTTTCAAGGAGGGTTTTGGCAGACTCGGTGCAGGTAGGCTCGGCAATTTGCCGTTCTTGCTCGCGGCGCCAAGGATGCTCGACGCACTCGGCATGGCGGCACTCGCCAATTTCGGCAACCCGGCCACCCCGCCCTGCATCACGCCCTTCACTTGCTGTGCTGTTTGCATCGCACTCATCCCTGTTTGTGCCATTTCCTTACCCTTCTCCAACATCTCCCAGCTCTTGCTCGGCAACACTTGCGCGACCATCGCCTGCACCTGACTCGGCACATCCTCGGCCCCCGGCGGATTCAAAGGCCACTCCGGCTTGCCGATGTAACTGCCATCGCTCCAGGTGTCCGCCGGGTCCTTGCCGAACAGCACCCGCGCCGGCCCCGGGGCAGCACCGGCGACACTGGCAAAGCCCTTCGCGTCGAGCTTGCCCTTGATGCTCTTGCCCAAGGCATCGATGACTTCGTAGTCGCCCTCCTTGATGCCCTGACGCCCGGCGTACTGGTTGAACAGCTCCAGATTGCCCTTGCCCGGCTTCGGCGGTTCCGGGAATACACCTGCCAAGGATTTGGCCCCGGTGTAGGCGAAGTTCGCCGCGTGTGCGGTGTACGGGCCGCTGGTGGCGTGGGTGATACCGCCGGCGTTGTAGGTCGTGGCGCTGCCGCCGCCCTGGATCACCAGTTCGGTCTTGGCGGTGAGGGTGATGCGGTCGGCGGTGGCGGTGATGTTGAGTTTGGCCAGCAGGTTGATGCTGTCCTTGAGCGCCTTGACGTCGATGTCGCCGGACGCCGCCACCAGGCGCCAGCCCATGCTCTGCACGAACAGGCGCATACCACGGCTGGCGCTTGCCAGCAGCCGTTTGCCGATGGAAAAACTGGTGTGCCCGGTGCTGCTCAGCGCCAGGTGTTCGCCGGTGGCGATGTGGCTGGAGCGCGGTGTGGTCAGGGCGATGCCGGCGGGACTGGCCAGTACCAGATGCGGCTCGGTGAACTCGGGGAACTCGTTGGCGGTGAGGTTCGCAGGACCCGAGCCGAGTACGCCTTGATGCTGGGCGTGCAACGCCTTGGCCACGTCGTCCTGGTCACCGGCCTCTTGAGCCTGAAGCTCTTTGGCCTGTGTGGCGAAACCGTCCTGTTGATCGCTGGCCGTGGCCAGGCGTTCGGCGGTTTCCGGCAGATCCTTGTGATGTTTTGACTCGTTCGCACGCGGCTCGGTGGTGATCAGCAGACCGGCACCGGCACGCACCGCGCCGTGGCGGTCGGTGCGTAACTCAAAGCCCTCGCCACGCGGTTGACCGCCGCTGGGGCGTGGATGGGTCAGATAACCGAGGTTGATCGCGCTCGCACCGTGATCACTGCGCAGCGCGATGCTGATCTCGCTGGTGGTGTCGTCGATGCGCAGTTCGTTGGCCCGGCTACCCTTGTATTCCTTGCTCTTGACCGTGGCCAGCGTCTTGAAATCCGGCAGTTTGTACGGCGGCAGGTTGGCGCCGTGGTACAGGCAACCGGTGATCAGCGGCTGGTCGGGATCGCCTTCCAGAAAGTTGATCAGCACCTCCATGCCGACACGTGGGATGCTGATCGAGCCGAACGTCTGCGCCGCCCAGTTCGAAGCCACGCGCATCCAGCACGTGGTCATGTCGTCGTGCTGGCCTTCGCGATCCCAGAAAAACTGCACCTTGACCCGGCCATACGCGTCGCAGTAGATCTCTTCACCTTCGGGGCCGGTGACCACCGCACTTTGCGCGCCCAGCACTTTCGGTTTCGGGTGCTCCAGCGGCGGGCGGTACGGCACGTCCCACGGGATGGCCTTGAAACGGTTGCGATAGCCCTGATGGAAATCGTCCTTCAGGTCCGTGGTGTCGCTGATGACAGACTCTTCAAGCACCTGCGGCTGCCGGCCTTCATGGAAGATCTCAGTGAGCAACCACAGGTCGTTCCAGGTCGCGTTGGCGTGTTCGGTCAGGGCAAGAAAATGCCCGCTGACCAGAAGCGGTTGGTCACTGTTGCCTTCGGCCAGGCGATAGTCGCTGCGATGGCGTTCCAGCGCGCGCTTGGCCAAGTGCTTGCCCCGGTCACGGTCAACGAATCGGCCCGGATAATCGTAATCTTCCAAGTCCGGTTGGACGTGGCTTTTGGCGTCGCTTTCAAGCTCGATCTTCGGTTTGACGAAGTCGTAATCACGGCGCGTGGTGCGGCTGGTGCGGGTGGCCAGGCGCAGGCCGAAACGCTTGACCACCGGTTTGTCGGCGACCAGCCCGGAGTCCTGTTGATAAGCCACGGGCGCCAGTTTGGGGAACACCGTCTGGTCATCGCCGAAGATCAGTGTGTGGCCGCTGGCGGTGTGCTGGAAGTGATAGTGAATCCCCTCCTCTTCGCACAGGCGCTGGACGAAATGCAGGTCACTTTCATCGTACTGCGTACAGTAGATGCGCTCGGGATAGATCGCGCCGAGCTGGAAGTGGTAATCGCTGGCGAGAATGCCGTGTTCTTCAAGCACCTGGCTGATGATTTGCTGCACGGTCATCTGCTGGAAAATACGCTGATTAACACGATGCGCGAGGTACGCCAACTGTGGACGCAGCGCGATCTTGTAGCGGGTCAGGCGCTTGCCCGCCTCACCTTGAGCAATGCTGTAAACCAATCCGTGAATGCCGGTTCCGGTTGGCGAGAGCTGAAGAAACGCCAGTTTATGCAGCACGCTTTCGAGGTTGATCGCAGCCTTTTCGCTGACCAGTTCCAACTTGAATTCGAAGGGCGTGTTGAGTGCCTCCCGGCCGGTAAACGACAAGACCTGGAAAGCGCTTTCCAAGCCCTCGACGGTCAAGTTGAAATGAGGCTGGTTGGCCGGTGAGAACATCCCTTGTTCCTCGCACAGTGCTGCGACATGCCATAGCCGGTTGTTGGGCTATCAGCGAAAATTCGTTATGGGTTGAGCGCCTGGGGCACGCCAGTCATCAGCACCCGAAGTACCCGGATACTTC
>NZ_JBSVWN010000109.1:0-6993 GCF_054071325.1 Pseudomonas sp. SDO5215_S409
GAGTATCTAAAGTCTGTACAACAATCCAGTGTTGCGACGACCGGTTGAATCCGCCTATTTTCTTACGTGAGAGTTCTGCATGCCCCCATTGCCCTGGCACGCCATCGACACCGTCCTGCTGGACATGGACGGCACCCTGCTCGACCTGCACTTCGACAACCATTTCTGGCTGGAGCATGTGCCCACGCGTTATGCCCAGTTGCACGGGGTGAGCCGGGCCATGGCCGAGCAGGAACTGCACCCGCTGTTCGAGCGTAACGCGGGCCAGTTGCAGTGGTATTGCCTGGACTTCTGGAGCGCCGAGCTGAACATCCCGATTCGCGAACTGAAAGTGGAAATCGCCGACCTGATCGCCCTGCGCCCGGACGCCGATACGTTTCTGGCGGCGATCAAACGGGCGGGCAAACGGGTGATCATGATCACCAATGCCCATCGCGATTCGTTGTCGTTGAAGTTGGAACGTATCGAGTTGGCGCCGTATTTCGAGCGGATGATCAGCTCGCACGACTATGGTTTTGCCAAGGAAAACCCGCAGTTCTGGGACGCCTTGCACGCCGACATCGGGTTCGACCCGGCGCGCAGCCTGTTTATCGACGACACCTTGCCGATCTTGCGCAGTGCCCGGGACTTTGGCGTGGGGCACTTGCTGGCAGTCAAAGAACCGGACAGCCGCAAAGGGCCAAAAGACACCGGCGAGTTTGCGGCCCTGGACAGCTACCGGGAGTTGCTCATCGGCCTGTGAACCCCCGTGTGGAAGCGGGCCTGCCCGCCTCCACAGCGCGTGTTATTCAGGAATACGCAGGGTCTGCCCCGGGTAGATTTTGTCGGGGTGCGACAGCATGGGTTTGTTGGCCTCGAAAATCTTTTGGTACTTGTTGGCACTGCCATACACCGCCAACGAGATCGCACTGAGGGTGTCGCCCTTCTTCACCACCACAAACCGCGCAGCCACGGCCACGGGGCCGGTGACGGTGATCTGGTCTTCGACGCTGCCCACCCCGGCGATATTGCCCGCCGCCAGGATGATTTTCTCTTTCTCTTCCTGGCTCGACACCTCGCCGGTAAGGATCACTTTGTCGCCCTCGACCGTCGCCTGCACATTCGGATTGCCGAGACCCACCTGGGCGATGTGGTCTTTCAATGTCTCGCTCGCATTGGCGTTACCCGGCGTCAGCAGGTCGATCAACTTTTCGCCGGCTTCCTTAACAAAGCTAAAAATGCTCATGATGCGCTCTCCTTGGTATGTGAGTTCCAGATGCCCAAGACTAGACCAGTCCTACAGACTTCGGTTCCTGGCCGACCAAAGACCCAAACGCGCTAGAATCCCTCGCCATTGGAATAAACCCGGGAGCGAAGATGGACATCAAACAGCTGAAATTTTTGATCGCCCTCGACGAAACCCGTCACTTCGGCCAAGCGGCCGCACGTTGCCACATCACCCAGCCCACCTTGTCGATGCGCCTGCGCAGCCTGGAAGAAGAACTGGACCTGCCCCTGGTCAATCGCGGCCAACGCTTTGAAGGGTTCACCGCGCCCGGCGAGCGGGTGCTGGCCTGGGCGCGAACGGTGCTTGCGGCCTATGACGGGTTGCAGGCCGAAGCAGCGGCCTGTCGTGGCAACCTGGTGGGGACGTTGCGCCTGGGCGTGGTGCCGCTGTCGAGCTTTGATCCGCTGGCCTTGATGCAACAATTGCACACACAACACCCCAACCTGCGGTTTGAATTGTCGTCGCTGAGCTCCGAGCAAATCCTTGAGCAACTGGCGAGCAACCGCCTGGACCTGGGCGTGTCTTACCTGGAGCGGCTGGACACTGAACGGTTTGACGCCCTGGCGCTGGGCGACACCCGCATGGGCCTGCTCTACGACCAGCGCTTCTTCAACTTTGGCGACACGCCGTTGAGCTGGGAAGCGTTGACCGAGTTGCCGCTGGGCATGCTCACCAGCGGCATGCACTTTCGCCAGTCCATCGACCACAACTTCCACAGCCGGGGCCTGCACCCGCAGCCGTTGCTGCAAACCGACGCCGTCCATCAGTTGCTCCAGGCCGTGCATGGCGGATTGTGTTGCGCCGTGATGCCACTGGAGGGGGGCCTGGACGCTCTCACCGACAACCTGCGCCTGCAACCGATCGCCGATGCCCACACCCTGGCCCGCCTGGGCTTGATCATGCGCCGCGGCGCCCCCCGTTCGGCCTTGGCAGAAGCGTGCTTTGCGCTCTATCAGAAATCGCGACCCGGGGCTTGATCGACGTCATCTATCGGTAGATCAGTACAGGTGATTAGACGCGACCCTTTGTCGCGCCTAGGCTTAGTACTCAGCCCTCCGCCGGTAATGCCCCATGAACGCCAAGCGCCCAGTCTGCGCGGCGCCCGCTCCTGAAACGCCCGCGCCAGCCGCCAGCCAGAGCTATCAGTTTTGCACCCTGGACCACACCGAATCGGCCAGCACCGCGCTTGCCGAAGAAGTGGCGTTGGCGATTGCCTATAACGACATCAGCCAGGCGGTGATGCTGGTGACCCCTACTGACCTTGAAGACTTCATTGTCGGGTTCAGCATCGGCAGCGGCATTATCGAAGACGTTAGCGACATTTATGATCTGAAACTCAGCGGCTCGGGCTCGGCCCAGTACGCCCAGGTGCAGATCTCCAGCCGCGCGTTCTGGAACCTCAAGCAACAGCGCCGGCAATTGGCGGGCACCAGCGGCTGCGGCCTGTGCGGCGTAGAAGCCGTGGAACAGGCACTGCCCGACCTCAAGGTGCTGCCCGGCGCGCCCCTGCCCCCGGCCGCCTGGCTCGACGGCCTGCGCCAACGCATCAGCGCCTTCCAGCCCCTGGGCCAATACAGCGGCGCGGTGCACGCGGCGGTGTTTATGAATAGCCAAGGCGAATTGCTGCTGGGCCGCGAAGACATCGGCCGACACAACGCCCTCGACAAGCTGATCGGCGCGTTGATCCGCCAAAAGATTCCGACCGAAGGCGGGCTGGCAATTGTCACCAGCCGTTGCAGCCTTGAACTGATCCAGAAAGTCCTGCGCGCCGGTATCCAGACCCTGGTCAGCCTGTCGTCGCCCACCGGCCTGGCCCTGCAATGGGCGCGTCGGCACAACCTCAATCTCATCCACCTGCCGCAGAAAAGTGCGCCGCGGGTCTATAGCCCAGCGATGGAGAATCAAGCGTGAGCACTCATCATCAAGCCGACGAAAAACCCGTACCCCGCTACAAACCCTATAAAGGTGCGGCCGGTGGCTGGGGCGCGCTCATCAGCGTGGCGCAGGCGTGGCTGACCAGCGACAACGCGCTGAAAAACATCCGCATGATGCTCAAGACCAACCAGAACGGTGGCTTCGACTGCCCGGGCTGCGCCTGGGGCGACTCGCCGGAAAGCGGCATGGTCAAGTTCTGCGAGAACGGCGCCAAGGCGGTGAACTGGGAGGCCACCAAGCGCCGGGTGGACGCGGCGTTCTTTGCCAAGCACAGCGTGACCGCGCTGCTGGAGCAAAGTGACTATTGGCTGGAGTACCAAGGCCGCCTGACCGAGCCGATGCGCTATGACGCACACAGCGATCGCTACACGCCCATCAGTTGGGAAGACGCTTTTGCCCTGATCGGCAAACATTTGAATGCCCTGCCCAGCCCGGACATGGCCGAGTTCTACACCTCGGGCCGGGCCAGCAACGAAGCGGCGTACCTGTACCAGTTGTTCGTACGCGCCTACGGCACCAACAATTTCCCGGACTGCTCCAACATGTGCCACGAGGCCAGCGGCGTGGCCCTGGCGCAGAGTGTGGGCGTGGGCAAAGGCACCGTGACCTTTGACGACTTTGAACATGCCGACGCGATTTTTGTGTGGGGCCAGAACCCCGGCACCAACCACCCGCGCATGCTCGAACCGTTGCGCGAAGCGGTAAAGCGCGGCGCGCAGGTGGTGTGCATCAACCCGCTCAAGGAGCGCGGCCTGGAGCGTTTCCAGCACCCGCAACACCCGCTCGAGATGCTCACCAACGGCGACAAACCGACCAACACCGCTTACTTTCGCCCGGCCCTGGGCGGCGACATGGCCATCCTGCGCGGCATGGCCAAGTTCCTGCTGTTGTGGGAGCGCCAGGCGCAGGCCGAGGGCAAAGAAGCCGTGTTCGACCACGACTTCCTCAACGAGCACACGGCCAACATCCTCGATTACCTGGGCAAGATCGACGACACCTCGTGGGATGAAATCGTCGAGCAGTCCGGCCTCACCCTGGTCGAGATCGAGCAAGCGGCGCGCATGTACGCCAAAGGCAAGAACGTGATCATGTGCTGGGCCATGGGCATCACCCAGCACCGCCATTCGGTGCCGACCATCCAGGAAATCGCCAACCTGATGCTGCTGCGCGGCAACATCGGCCGCCCGGGCGCAGGCCTGTGCCCGGTGCGCGGCCACAGCAACGTGCAGGGCGATCGCACCATGGGCATCAACGAGCGCCCGCCCGTGGCCTTTTTGGATTCACTGGAGCGGCGCTTCCAGTTCCAGGTGCCGCGTGAAAACGGCCACAACGTGGTGGAAGCGATTCACGCCATGCTTGAAGGCCGCTCCAAAGTGTTTATCGGCCTGGGCGGCAACTTTGCCCAAGCCACACCGGACAGCCCGCGCACGTTTGAAGCGCTGCGCAACTGCGACCTCACCGTGCAGATCAGCACCAAGCTCAACCGCAGCCACCTGACGCACGGCAAAGACGCGCTGATTTTGCCGTGCCTGGGCCGCACCGACATCGACATTCAGGCCGACGGCCCGCAAGCGGTGACGGTGGAAGACTCGTTCAGCATGGTGCACGGCTCCAACGGCCAGTTGCAGCCGCTGTCGGCACTGATGAAGTCCGAGCCTGCGATTCTTGCCGGTATCGCCGCCGCCACACTGGGCAGCAAGCCGGTGGACTGGAACTGGCTGGTGGCCGACTACGGGCGCATTCGCGATCTGATCGCCGACACCATCCCAGGCTTTAAAGACTTCAACGAACGCGTGAAAAACCCGGGCGGTTTCTACCTGGGCAACTCGGCCGGCGCACGCCGCTGGAACACGCCGTCGGGCCGCGCCAATTTCCGCCCGAACGTGCTGCCCAAAGACCTGATCCACGAACGCACCCACGCCACAGGCAAGGTGCCGGACCTGATCATGCAGTCGATGCGCTCCCACGATCAGTACAACACCACCATTTACGGCCTGGACGACCGTTATCGCGGGGTCAAGGGCCAGCGCGATGTGCTGTTCGTCAACGAGGCCGACATCATCCGCCTCGGCTTCAAGCCGGGGCAGAAGGCCGACATTGTGTCGCTGTGGGAAGACGGGCGTGAGCGGCGGGTGAAGGGCTTCACCTTGCTGGCGTTTGATATACCGGCCGGGCAAGCCGCCGCGTATTACCCGGAAGTGAACCCGCTGGTGCCGCTGGAAAGCACCGGGGACGGCAGCCACACGCCTACGTCGAAATTCGTGGCGATCCGCCTGGAGGCGGCGAGCGACAGCGGCCTGATCATGGCCCGCTCGGCCTGATTGTTTGTTGATCAATCGGCATGAAAAAGGCCGCTTTTAACTAAAAGCGGCCGTTCTGAAGAAGCTAAAGACTGGTAATTTAGACTTAAGTTCCTGATATAAAACAGCGGCTTATAAAATTTTACGACGCCTCTACCGCTGGTCGGTTTTCAATTGTCAGCATCTTGATACAACCTCAGGATCGCGCCGTCATCCTCCTGAGGTTCCCCTATGAAGTTCTCCTCGATTCTCCTGTTGTCCTTTGGACTGGCCAGTGGCGCCGCCATGGCCGGTGGCACCACCGAAGCCGGTGTGGGTGGTGCGTTGGGCGGGGTGTTGGGTTCCGTAGTCGGTCAGCAACTGGGCGGCAACACCGGCTCGACCATCGGCGCAGCCTTGGGCGGCGCGGGCGGTAGCGCGGTGGGTGCAGACAAGCGCAGCCGTGGCCAGGCCGCCATCGGCGGTGCATTGGGCGCTGCAGGCGGCAACGTGGTGGGCCGCAGCGTAGGCGGCGGCACCGGCGCCCTGGTAGGCGCGGCTGCAGGCGGTGGCGCCGGTGGCGCACTGGGGAACTACATGGGCAACCAGAGCAACGATGAAGCCCGTTATCGCAAGCACAAGCACAACCGCCATCACCGCTAAACCCTGTGGACGCTGGCAAGCCCACAGTTGATGCGCAGCGCTAGAGCGTCAGATGCTCCAGCGCTTCACGCAGCGCAGCCGGCATTGCCGCTGGCTGGTTCGACACCCTGTCGACAAACACCTGCACAAACCGCCCCGCCGCACAGGCCTCGTCCTCGCCAGCCTTGAACACCGCCAGTTCATACTGCACCGAACTGCCCCCCAGCTTGCCCACCCGCAGACCAACCTCGATGCGGTCCGGGAAGGCAATGGAGGCGAAGTAATCGCAGGCCGAACTCACCACAAAGCCCACTACCGCGCCGTCATGAATATCCAGCCCACCGTGTTCGATCAGGTAGGTATTCACGGCCGTGTCGAAAAAGCTGTAGTAGGTGACGTTATTCACATGGCCGTACACATTGTTGTCGTGCCAACGGGTAGTGATCGCCTGGAAGTAGCGGTAATCGGCGCGCTGGGGCATTGAGTCGGGCATGGGCAAGTCTCGTGAGAAGTGGAATTACAGATCGTTCAAATGAGCCTCGGCCCATTCAGGCATGTCGGTAGAGGGGCTGGGATGATACACAACCTGATCGGCGTGAGAGCGGGACGCAGAGCGTCCCGGGCTGCATTCCCACGCGGGAGCGTGGGAACGAGTGAGGCGCCTTGAAGATCAGCGTGCACAGATTCGGCACAGCCGCCTGAATCACATCGCTCACCTCAAACGACTTGAAACTCCATCGTTCCCACGCTCCTGCGTGGGAATGCCTCCTGTGACGCTCTGCGTCACCGGTGCACCGGCCTACGTGCGGGACGCGGAGCGTCCCGGGCTGCATTCCCACGCGGGAGCGTGGGAACGAGTGAGGCGCCTTG